>JAAYXX010000461.1 GCA_012515695.1 Chloroflexota bacterium | reverse complement strand
TCTCATCTGAGCGCACCGACTGTACCTGCCTGGTCATTTTCGCCCCGACGGTGCTCGATAGCTCGCCGCGCTCCAACGCCTTGATCAGGTTCTCCATGCTGATAATGCCGACCAGTTCGCCCTGCGAGACGACAGGCACCCCCGACAGACGCTTGACCCGCATCAGTTCCTTCAGCTCGCGAATCGTGCAGTCAGGCGTCACCGTGATGACATTTTTGGTCATCACCTGTTCGATTTTGAGCTCGTAGATAAGCTCCTGGACCCTTGTGACCTGGCTTCCCGCGCTGCTCAAAGATGGCTCCTGCACCGGGGCAACCTCTCAGCACTACTAAGGTTGGGGACTCGGCTCGTCACTTTCGCCAAAGGCTTCTTGCCACGTTTTCCGGGCCAGGTCAAACAGCCCGCAACTGGGCAGCCCGGCCTGGTACAGTCGTCCACACGTCTCGTACATCGTATAGCGCGACGCGAGCAGCGGGATACCCTTTTGCTCCGCAAGCTTGATAGTCTCAGGGGGCGGATACTTGCCACGAACGAAAACAATGGCCTGAATTCCCGACATTTCTGCTGTGCGGACCACTTGCGGGTTCGTCAGGCCGGTCAGCAAGAGCGTGCCAGCGTGGGTAAAGGCCAGCACATCGCTCATCAGATCGGCACCGCAGGCCATTTGTATCTTCATCTGCAGATCGACATCCCCAGAGACAGCCTTCCCATCTATGATGGACAGTACTTCTTCTAGGGTCATCCAGATATCCTTCCCTGCTAGAATTAGTCTCGGTGATTATGTGTCGAAAGGTTATCCAGACTTTTCGGCACCGCTTAGCTTGTGAAGTATATCACAACACGAATAGGCATGCAAACAATAAGATGAAAGAAATGGGGTCGAGAACACGCGATGACACGCATACAAGGCATCGCGCAATAGTGGTCTGTCACGTTGTATAGGAACGGGCAGCTTGGATGGGGAGAAACAAGCTCGGCGGCATAGGTGGGGAGCGCCGCCAAGCCATCTATTCACATACACAGTCTACTCCTGCCGTTTCGCAACCTCCAGGTAATCCTGGCCCAGAATCACCGAGATGTCCACATCGCCCCCCTCGCCCTCGCGCCGCAGGATATTCTCCGGCCGAACCCCCAACTGCTGGGCGAGAGTGGTCACCGTGTACTGCTTGTCCGCCGCGTAGGCGACGATCAGCGTATGCACATAATCCGAGCGCTCGGCATTGCCGTAGCGTATAACGTTAAAGCCCAACTCGCGCAGGCTTTCCGTCGTCTCTTCCGCCAGCCCCGAAGCGAGCGTCCCATTCTGCAGCTCGATCCGGCTATCCTCCTGAGCCAACTGCGCCCGCGCCGCGCTGGGGCTGGGCACCATCGCAAGGGACGGCGGGAAGAGTTGGTCCACCAGGGGGTGAATCTTGGTCCAATCGGGCACTTCGACCCACCAGCCAGCGGGGGTAACGGTAGAAATGGTCATCGAGCCGTCAATCACCGCCGCCTGTATATCTTCCGGGGCGAGGTTCTTTACAATGGGAATCAGAGCCAGTATTTCAGAAAGCACCAGGTCTGTCTGTAACGAGTCCCCCGCCAGTTCGATCAATTCGGGCACCCGCGACAAGGGAATATCCAGCTTGAGCACCTTGTCCAACGCGGCCTTGATCACTTCCTGTTGTCGCGCCATGCGGTTAAAGTCGCCAGTTCCGTGCCGCGTCCGGGCATACTGAAGCGC
>JAAYXX010000460.1 GCA_012515695.1 Chloroflexota bacterium | reverse complement strand
GGGCGCAGCGCCCATGGTGGCGGGCCTGGCGCGCAAGATCAACGCCCTGACGGTGGGCGTAGTGACCAGGCCGTTTGGGTTCGAGGGCACGCGCCGGGCCAAGCTGGCGATGGAGGGCATCGAGAAGCTGCGCCAGAACGTTGATACGCTGATCGTGATCCCCAATGACCGACTATTGCAGGTGGTGGCCCCCAAGGCATCCGTGCGAGAAGCTTTTCTGGCGGCAGATGATCTATTGCGGCAGGGCATTCAGGGTATTTCGGACTTGATCACGGGCACGGGCATCGTGAACGTGGACTTTAACGACGTTCGGGCTATAATGGGCAATGGCGGCTCGGCGCTGATGGCTATTGGCATCGGCAAGGGCGAGAACAGGGCGGTGGACGCGGCGACCGCGGCGGTAAACAGCAAGCTGCTGGATGTGAGCATTGATGGCGCCAAGGGCGTGCTGTTCAACGTCAAGGGCGGCGAGGACTTGTCGCTGTTCGAGATCAACGATGCTGCCGAGGTCGTGCGCCAGATGGTAGACCCCGAAGCGAATATCATCTTTGGTGCGGCGATTGACGAGGCTCTGGGCGACGAGTTGCAGATTACGGTGATTGCCACCGGCTTTGACGGGCATGCCAGAGCGTCCGATGGCTCTCAGGAAGCGCCAGCCCGCCGGGCTGCTGCTCAACAGCAAGGGAAGACCATCGAGTTCCCGTTTAGAAGCTTTGATAAGGACGATGTAGATATCCCATCCTTCCTGCGGCGCTAACGTAGGGGGTGGCGTAAGGGTCAGGTTGCTATGAAATGCCCTTTTTGTGGCGCTACAGAATCACGCGTTGTAGATACCCGAGATGTCGGGGACAATATTCGCCGTAGACGGGAATGTCAGGGCTGCGCGCAACGCTTCACCACATATGAGGAAATTGCCAAAGTCAACCTCTTTGTGGTAAAGCGCGATGGCCGCCGGGAAGTGTTTGACCGGCAGAAGTTGTTTGAGGGTATCTGGAAGGCGTGCGCCAAGCGTCCGATTGCTAGCGAGGATATCGAGGGCATGGTCGCCGATGTCGAGTCGGCATTGTACGGCATGGGGCAGTCCGAAGTGCCGAGTCGAGTGGTCGGCGAGCTGGTCATGGACCGGTTGAGGCTGCTAGACCCGGTGGCATACGTGCGGTTCGCCTCGGTGTATCGTCATTTTACGGACCTGGAAACGCTCCGACGCGAGATTGACAGCGTGTTGGCGCGCAACAACCCCAGGGACGTATAAGTGTTTGTCCGGCAATAAAAAAAGCGGGCCGAAGCCCGCTAGATTGCAGTGAACCCGCTCATGAGTTTTAGCAAAAATAGTTCGGTAACAGCCATCAGGATGGGCGGTTGAAACCGCGGCAACCGATTGCGTCACCAGCTTGCTGGTGCGTCCACCTTCGTGGACTCGTTTCCTAGCCTGCGAAGGCAGGCGCGCCAACTTGTTGGCGATGCAATTGGTTGGTGCAGTCTCAACTGCCTACGAGATGGCACGTCGGGTTATCGAAGTAAATAGTTAACCTTCATAAACGGGTTTGTCACCCCGCCAGATGGGGGCGTGACCGTTTGCCTGGTCCTCTTGTATCGTAACGCTCTATCCTATCCTACATCCCACCATTGCGTTCGTCGCTGGCGACCAGCCCGTCGTGCATGGTAATGACACGGCGGGCCTGGGAGCTAACCCACGGGTCGTGAGTAACCACAATAATCGTCAACCCCTGTTCCGTGTTTAGCTTCTTGAGCAGTTCCACAATTTCCTGGCCTGATCGGCTGTCCAGGTTGCCCGTAGGCTCGTCTGCCAGCAGCAAGACCGGGTCGTTCATCAGCGCGCGGGCGATGGCTACGCGCTGTTGCTGGCCGCCGGACATTTCGGTGGGCTTGTGGCGG
>JAAYXX010000459.1 GCA_012515695.1 Chloroflexota bacterium | reverse complement strand
TCAATCTTGCGGCGACAAGGCCAAGCTCGTGGTGGTAGACGGGGTGTTCAGCATGGGCGGCGACATTGCCCCGCTGCCCACAATCGTGGAGCTGTGCCAGAAATACGGCGCGCGCCTGATGGTGGATGACGCCCACTCGCTGGGCGTGCTGGCCAAGGGGCGCGGGACAGCCGCTCACTTTGGGCTGACGGACCAGGTTGACCTGACGATGGGCACCTTTAGCAAGTCTTTTGCTTCCATCGGCGGCGTGGTGGTCGGCGATTTCGACGTGATTGATTACATCAAGCACTCGGCGCGCGCCCTGATCTTTAGCGCCAGCATGCCCCCCGCCAGCGTGGCGGCAGTGGCCGCGGCCCTGGAGATAATCAAAGAAGAACCCGAGCGCGTAGACCGGGTCATGGCGATTGGCGCCAAGATGCGCAAGGCGTATCGGGAACTGGGGTTCGAGGTGGGCAACAGCCAGACGCCCATCGTGCCCATCTTCATCGGCGACGAAATGAAGACCTTCTTGTTCTGGAAGGCTCTGTCGGCGGCGGGCATCTATGTGAACCCGGTTGTGCCGCCTGCTGTGCCGCCCGCTCAATCCCTGCTGCGTACCAGCTACATGGCTACCCATACCGATGAGCAGCTCGATCGCGTGATCGACATCATGGGTGACGTGGGCAAAAAGCTGGGAATCATCTAGTCGCGAGTATAGCGCCTCGCAGAGACGCTTGCCCCTGCGAGGTTTGATCCTGACAAGACAAACGCCCATCCGGTGTGGTTTGGGGCCACCCCCAACCCCATCGGATGGGCGTCGCGTTTTCGACCTTCTGCACCCCCCTGTTTGCTCCATTCTGCCGTAACCTAACGGCGCTTTTATCGTTAGTGTTTTCGAAAGGATCTGATCCCTATGCCCGACGATGAACCCCGCCTCATCCAACAGGCGCAGGCCGGTAATCGGTCTGCGTTTGCTGCGCTTTATCGCCGATATCAGCAGGCTGTGTTCACCTATGTCTATTATCGGGTGGGCGATCAGTATGCGGCTGAGGATTTGGCGGCAGAGGTTTTCGTGCGCATGGTTGAAAAGATCGGCCAATACCGTCATCGCGGCAAGCCGCTGCTGGCCTGGCTCTATGCCATTGCCCGCAATCTGCTGACTGACCACTATCGCCTGAATGCTCGATACAAATGTTTGCCACTGGACGAAACGCTGGCGACCGGGCACGACGATCCCGCCGAGGAAACGGACCACAGGCTGACGACAGAGGCCATTGCGCGGTCTTTGGACTGCCTGACCGAGCCGCAGAGGCAGGTCATTATCGGCAGGTTCATCGAAGGGCGGTCTGTTGCCGAGATGGCAAGCATCCTGGGCAAGACAGAGGGGGCTGTCAAAGTGTTACAATATCGCGCCTTGGGGGCCTTGCAGCGCGCGCTGAAGGAGAAGGAGAGCGAGCATGCATCCTGATATACCCACGATTCTGGAGGATTGCCTGGCCCGCGTGCAGGCAGGCGCGAGCATTGCGAGTTGCCTGGCCCGCTATCCTGAACACGCCGAGGAACTGCGCCCCCTGCTCGAACTGGCGACCGCTGTTCACGCCCTGCCGCGCCCAGCAGCGCGCATGGTGGCTGTGGCGGCGGGCGAGCAACGGATGCTGGCCGCCGTTCCAGGTCACGCACAGGGCGTAACCTTGCCGCGCCTTTTTCGTTATGCAGGGCAACTGATTGCCCGCATCACGGGAAAGGAGAACCCCGATATGAAATTCGCCTTACGTCTTACAATGATCGCTCTAGCCGTCGTTTTGATTCTGGGAGGGGGCACAGTTACCGCCGTCTCGGCGAACGCGCTCCCTGGGGATACGCTCTATTCCATCAAACGCGGCGCAGAGAACCTGCGCTTGCTTCTGACCACCGCCCCCGAAGCGCGGGAGCAGTTCGAGTCCAGGCTGGAAGCCATTCGCCGGGACGAAGTGCGCGCCGTGATCGAGGAGGGCCGCACGGTCAGCGTCCGATTTTGGGGCGAGCTAACCGGTCTCGATAACGAAAGCTGGACAGTCGGCGGGTTGCGGGTGCTGGTTCAGGCCGAGACAACCATCGCCGGATATCCTACGGCTGGCGCTGTGGTAGAGGTGCATGCGCTTACCCAGGCCGACGGCACGATGCTCGCGCAGGCGTTGATCGTTCGCGATAAAGAGCCAACCGAACCGACCATAGCGCCCAGCCCGACGCTGCTACCCACCGTTGCGCCCAGCCCGACGCCGACGCTGGTTCCCACGTCCACGCCGACGCTGATGCCCAGCCCAACGCCGACAGAGCTTCCGGAGGCCACTCCCACCGCCACGCGGGATGAGGACGATTGCGATGATTGCGACGATGACGACGAGCGCGATCATGATTGGGAGGATTGGGATGATTGGGATGACCTGGAGGATTGGGTAAGCTGGGGCGATTGGGATGATTTGGATTGGAAGGATTGGAAAGAGGTCTGGAAAGACCGCAAAGAAGCCTTTAAGGAATGGGAAAAAGCCTGGAAAGAAGCCTGGAAAAGCCGGGAGGATGCCCGGAAGGAACGGAAAGACCAAGATCGTGACCAGGGCAAACCCCAAGATATCAAAAAAGGCGATGACGAGGGGAATGGCAAGGCCAAAGGCCATGATAAACACGAGAACGAAGGCCGTGGCAAAGGCCACGATAAATACGATGGCGACTAGCCCGAAGGCTTGGCGTCTGGCTGGCTGAGAGGCGGCGCAGAACGCAAACCGCGCACAAAAAGAACCCCGTCAACGGACGGGGTTCTTTTTGTGTCTAGCCTTCCCGCTACTCGCCAGAGGCGGCCTCGGCGGGAGATTCGATGGCTCGCAGGATTTCGCGCACCAACAGGGCGGGCATCGGCTCCAGTTCGGCGTATAGCTCTGCGCCGCGTTCGCCGCCCAGCACCCGCCAGACGGCCTCTACCAACTCCCGCCATTGGGGCGTGGATTCCAGGCTTTCCAGCAACTCGACCAGCTTGTTATCCAGCGCCTCGCCCCGACAGGCCCCGGCGATGCGGTCAATGATCCCCTGCCAGTGTTCCAGCGTCTTTTTCGCTTCGGGAGACTCGGCAAAGCTTTCCTGAGCGCGGGCGTGCCAAAGGGCTTCTTTCTCCGCGTCGCCCTCTACCTTGGCGATGCGCTCCAGCAAGCTATGCACTTCCCACGGCTTGGCCTCTGCGCCGACCTTCTCGATGATGGGCCGCGCCTTTTCCGCGTGCACCTTGGCCTGCTTGGCCTTGCCCTCGCGCAGCAGCAAACTAGCCAGGTCCATCTGGGTGGAGGCCAGCGCCAGGGGGATATTCTGCTCTGCATAAAAGTGGATGGCCTGCTCGTACCGCGCCCGGGCCTCGTCATTCTGCCCCGCCTGCTCGGCCAGGCGCGCCAATCGCACGCAAAGCTGGGCCTGAATGCCCGGCTGCTTGGCCTTTTCAGCGACCTGAAGCGCGTTCTCGTAGCAGCGCACCGCCTCGGCAGTGTCCGAGAGGCGCAACGCCAGCGTAGCCAGTTGGCTCCAGGTGGTCGCCATGCTTATATAGTCCTCGACAATGGCCAGGTGGGCCAACGCCTCTTCCAGCAGTTGACGGGCCTGGGCGTTGTCGTTGCGTACGGTGGCAACCGTCCCCAATCGGGTGTACATCAGACCCACGGCCCGCTCGTTCTTCAACTCGACAGCCAGTTTCAGCCCCTCCTGATAGGCTTCTTCGGCCTTGCTCAGGTCGAGGGCGGCCAGTTGCGCTTCGCCCAGGTTATTATACAGTTCCACCAACTCCTGGCGGAGGCTATCGTTGGGCACCAAGCTCCTCAGTGCCTTGATGGCCTCGGTATAGTGCTCGATGGCCGGCGCCTCCTGCCCCATCGTCAGCTTGTAGCCCCCCAACCGGCGCAGCGTCGAGGCGAGGTCCACCACAGCATCATACCCCTTGTAGGACAGGCCGCCCTTTTGCTCTTTATTGTCCGTCTGCCACCGCTCGCGCAGCTTGGTCAGCAGGGCCAGTGCTTCCGGAAGGCGTCCGCTAACGGCCAACTGCTCGGTGATGGTGAACAAAAAGCGCACGGCCCCCCGCTCTAGCGGCTGCTCGGAAGAGAGCGCCTTGACGGTGGCTGCGCGAGTGCGCGCGCCCAGGGCGTCGACTTCGCTGTAAAAGCCCAGGTGGCGCAGGTGATGTTCCAGCAGCTTGGCATACTCTAGCCCCGTGTCCATCCACCCGTTGTCCAGCAAGAACGCCAGCCCCCGCCGTATGTTGGGCAATTCCAGCCGGGCCAGATAGCGCATCGGTTCTGCCGCTTGCGCCTCGCGCTGCATCGCCCAGACCATCAGGGTCAGATACGAGTTATACAGCTTGTAGACCCAATCCTTGCGCCGCGCCTCTTCCAGGCGTTGGACAAGCATCTGGACAAGGGCCGGGGTGATGGCGACGTACGGCACAGTCAGCGAAGAGACTTGAGCTT
>JAAYXX010000458.1 GCA_012515695.1 Chloroflexota bacterium | reverse complement strand
TCCGCGCTCAATTTGTGTACGTGATTTCGCGAGTTTATGCAGATGGAAATACGCAATTTTCAGCGAGATAATGAGCAGTTCAAGGCGGAACTGGCGGAGCTTTTAGCCGCGAGTTTTCCTGGCTATCTAGAGTCCGCTTTGGAAGAAGTGAAAGACTTGCTCTCGGAGGACAGAATCGCCCTCATGGCGGTGGAAGATGGTCATCTGGTGGGGTTTGTCGGCGCGGTGGCGCAATATGGCGTGACGGGATGGGAATTGCACCCCCTGGCGGTGAAACAGACGTACCAGCAGCAGGGCATCGGCACGCGGCTCGTGCAGGCGTTAGAGCGGGAGGTGGCCGCTCGGGGGGGCATCACCCTCTATCTGGGCACAGACGACGAGTTTGGGCAAACGTCGTTGAGCGATACGGATCTCTATCAAGATACCTGCTCCAAAATAGAGCATATCCGCAACCTGGGCCGCCACCCGTTCGAGTTCTATCAAAAATTGGGGTACAAGATCGTCGGTGTCATCCCCGACGCCAATGGCATCGGGAAACCCGATATCCTCATGGCGAAAAGACTCTCGCAACGTTAGCTGCTCACATCCAGGGCCGCAAGAAAACAGGCCAACCTGTCCACGGTTGGCCTGTGCTATTCCCAGCGAGTCTATCTTAGCGGACGCAGCCCCGCGCCGCGATGGGCCACACCGCTTCTACCACGTCGTTGCGGGTGACGATGTAGGCGTCGTGCAGGTTGATGGTCGTGCAGCCGTGCGAGGGCACGATCTCGACCACGTCCCCCGGCTTGAGCGGCGCACCCCCCGCGCGTTCCAGGATGCCGTGTTCCTCAGACAGCCGGGCCAGCTTCCAGCCGTCAGGGCGAATCACTAGCGACATACCGAACTCGCTCGACAGTGTCTTTAGTCCGGCGTCAATAATGGCGACGTCCGGCTTGGGCGTCGAGATCACCCGCGATACCACCGTCAGCGCCCAGGCAAACTCGCCGCCCGTGCCCACCTGCTGGTATTTGGCGTCCATTGTGGCATAGGACCCAGCCTGCACCTCGGTGATGCCGGGATAGTTGCCGGTAATGGCATAGGTGCCGGTGCCGCCGCCGGAGACGATGGCGACGGGCAGCCCGTTCTCGACCAGCAAATCCCGCGTGGCGATCAGAGTGGCCAGGGATTGCTCTGTGACGCGGGCGCGCTCGGCCATGTCGGGGACCATTACCGCGTGCCCCTCATAGCCCATCAATCCCTCGAACCGCAGCCCGCGCAGCTCTACCAGTTGCCGCGCCAGGTCGAGCGTAGGTTGGCCGGGAGCCACCCCGCAGCGATGCATACCCGAATCCACCTCGATCAGCACGCGCAGTTGGCAGCCTTTGGCCTCTGCCGCCGCCGCAAGCTCGCGCGCGTTTTGCAGGTCGTCCACGGCCACCATCACATCGGTATAGGCCGCCAGGTTCACCAGCCGTTGAATCTTGGGCGCGCCTACGATCTGGTTGGCGATGAGGATGTCGCGGATGCCCGCGCGCGCCATGACCTCCGCCTCGCCCACTTTGGCGCAGGTAATGCCGATGGCCCCCGCCTGCAACTGCATCCAGGCGATGGT
>JAAYXX010000457.1 GCA_012515695.1 Chloroflexota bacterium | reverse complement strand
GCATGTATGCCGGTGGCATATTGCCGCGCTTGCTCGCCTTCTCCCCCCGGGAGAAGGCGGCATGCTGCCGAGCGGCAGGTATGCCGATGCCCGAAGGGCGGATGAGGGGGATCCGCGAAAAGTTAGCGCCATTGAGCAGGGATGCTGGCGGTCCATTCGTTCCCGCCTATGGTCAAGTGGGACGATACTCCGTGGGGGGCGCTTCTGTGTTTTCTGCATATTCTGTGGTATATTCCCCTCCGTGGTATATCTTCTTTCGGAGGAGTGGGTATGCCTGAGCGAGTAGAGATCAAGTCAGTGGAGCGGGTGTTCGACGGCTTTTTCGCGGTGGATCGGGCCGAGTTTGTCCATGAAAAGTATGACGGGACGATGAGCAAGCCGACTACCCGCCTGCTGATGGAGCGCGGCGATTCCGTCGGCGTGGTGTTGTATGACCGCGAGCGCCGGAGAGTGCTGCTCGTTCAACAGTTCCGGTTCCCGGCGTATGTGCGCAATGGCCCCGGCTGGCTGTGGGAGATCATCGCGGGCATGGTGGACAAGGGACGCGCCCCGGAAGAGGTCGCACAAAAGGAGGCTGAGGAGGAGGCGGGCATGCAGGTCGGGCGTGTGTGGCCCATGCTGACCGTCTTTCCCAGCCCTGGCGGAAGCTCGGAGCGGATCAGGCTCTACATGGCCCCCGCGCGGCTGGACGGCATCCGCAGGACGGCGGGCAGCCCTGACGAGGGGGAGGATATCCTGGTGCGCGACTGGGGATTGGACGAGGCGCTGGACATGATCGACAAGGGGCAGATCGTGGACGCCAAGACGGTTATCGCCTTGCAATATCTGGCCCGGCATTGGGACGAACTGCCCTGAGCGGCGGTATCGAGAGCGAGTAAGAGAGGCAACGTGCAGAAGAGTCTGGTTCGCGAGTGGCTGGATAGCGTGCCGTTACGCCGCCGGGTGGTAGATTACCTTTGTCAGATGCAGTCGCCGATTTACCTGGTGGGCGGAACTGTGCGAGACGCCTTGTTGGGCCGCCCAGGGTATGACATTGACGTGGCTGTGGATGGGCCAGCCCTGGCGCTGGCTCGCCGGGTGGCCGACCATTTCCACGGGGCCTTTGTGGCGATGGACCCAGACCGCGACGTGGGGCGGGTCGTGCTGCGGGTTGGCGGCGAATACCATCACGTGGATTTTGCCGGTCTCCGCGCCGAGGACATCTTGCACGACTTGCGGGCGCGCGACTATACCATTAACGCGATGGCTATCCCCTTGTGCGGGGGATTGGGCGAGTTGCTGGACCCCACCGGCGGATATGACGACCTGCGGGCCGGGCTGCTGCGCGCTACCGGCGACAAGGCATTCGAGGACGACCCTGCGCGCATTTTGCGGGGCATTCGCCTGCGGGGGAGCCTGGGCTTTACCGTGGCCGGGGAGACGGAAGACCTGATGCGGGAATGGCTGCCCGCCCTGCGGTTCGTCTCTGCCGAGCGGGTGCGTGACGAGGTGGCGCAAATCCTGGCGCTGGACGATGCCGCCGAGAGCCTGTATTACGCGGCGGACCTGGGGGCGCTGCAAACGGTGTTCCCCCAGTTCAACGATGACGCCTTGACGCTGGCTGCCATCCGCGCGGTGCGGGCGCTGGAGGATGTGCTGCGAGCAGCCGGGGGCCAGGCTGCCGGGGAGATCGAGACGGCGATAGTGGATAACCTGCGGGGCGCTACGACCCTGTGGACCTATCTCCCGCGCCTGACGAAACACTGGGCCGAAGAGCTTACCGTGGGCCGCGCCCGCCGCGTGGCGTACAAGCTGGCCGCGCTGCTCTGCGTGTTGCCGCAAGCGGCGGAGGCGTCTACCAGCATCACCCGCGAGTTCCGGCTTTGCGCCGCAGAGGTGCGCTTTGTCCGGCTGACCATCGAGGGGAGCGCCCGCGCGCTGGCCTTCTGTGACGTGGATTCCCTGGAACCGCTGGACATTCATCGTTACTATCGCGCCGTGGGGGATGCGGGGCTGGATGGGGCGGTGTTGGCGCTGGCCCGGCAGCAGGCCGGGGGTACAGCCTGCGATGACCTGGCGCGGCTGGCGGATAGAGCGGGGCGCTTGCTGGAAGCCTGGTTCACCGAACATGCGCGCCTGGTTGATCCCCCGCCGCTGCTTTCCGGGCGCGACGTGCTCCAACAGACAACGGCCAAACGCGGCCCCCTGGTGGGGCAGGTGCTCGACGCGGTGCGAGAGGCGCAGGTGCAGGGGGTGGTGCATAGCGCAGACGAGGCGTTGGCCTATGCGCGGGACTATCTGGAGCGGCAGGGCGTTCGTTAGCCAGCCCGCAGCCCGCGCTGCACCCTAGAACAGCATCATCTGCGTCAGGATGCGGACGAAAATCGTGCCGAATATCAATACGGCTATGGCAAAGACCAGGGCCTGGCGCAGGAACTTGCGCCCCTCTTGCAACGCTTTGCGACCATCATCAACGTATGTGTGGCCGCGATTGATGCGGCTCTTGCCTGCTGCTTTGGTGGTCAGATATCTGTGCGTGATCCATGAGAGGACCAATCCTACCAACAGCAGGATGACGACATCGGCTTTGGCGACTGGTTCCGCTAACACTTGCGGTCTCCTGAATGGAAACGCCAGCCCTTGACTACTGGCAGGTCTTGACTGGTCATACCTCAATTTCCCTCATCTGTTATCGGGCGCGGCGCCCACGCTTGACAGCGCGCTCGAGTTTTCCTAGGATACAGCCTATTCCTCTATTGACTAGCTCAGTGCTTGGGAGAATATATGTCGGAAATAAACTCGGATAGTTTCTGGCAGCGTGCAAATTGGAGTTTGCGGGACATGGTGTGGGCCAGCCTGACGGCGCTGCTCCTGATCGTTGTGGGGGCGGTGTTCATTGGGATCGTTGTAGCCGTTTTGGGAGTAGCGGCGGGCACCATGCTGGATACGCGCCTGCTGGCCCTGGCCATCTTTGCCCTGGAAGCCGTCCTGATTATCCCCGCATGGATATGGGGGCCGCGCAAATATGGGGGCGGCTGGCAGAGCCTTGGCCTGCGCCCGGCTCCATTCTTCAAGTCGGCGGCGCTGGTGATCGGCGGGCTGGCGGTTGTTCTGGTTGTCAACGTAGTGTGGAATGTGATCCGCGAGCAGCTTGGGCTGGAGGACCAGCCCGATGTGTTGCCCTTCTTTGGCGGCGGCGTGGGAGGCTTGTTGCTGGCCCTGTTGCTGGGGGCGGTGGTAGCGCCTGTGGCGGAAGAGATTTTCTTCCGGGGCTTTTTATACGCCGGGATGCGGAATCGATGGGGAGTAGGTTGGGGGTTGGTGGTGTCGTCGGTGGTGTTTGCCCTGGTGCATGTCACGCCGGGAGTGCTGCCCGCCATCTTCGCGATTGGGTTGGTGTTGGCGTACCTCTATGAGCGCACCGAATCGCTTTGGCCCAGCATTATTCTGCACGCGTTGGTGAATGCGTTGGCTTTTCTAGGGGCTTATTTTACTTCATAGATGGCTGTATGGCAAGCCGCCGTTATTGGCGGGATGTTGTTGGCAAATAGTCCCCTCATCCGCCCAAGCTCCCTCTCCCTTTGGGTTCAGAGGCGGACAGGTAGCCGCGCCTTGCAGGCGCGCAAAATACAAATTGGACCGCCGGCTTCCAGCCGGCCATAATATAAAGCCGCCAGGGATGGCGGCGGTCCAATTCCCTTCTCTCCAAGGCGAAGGCGAGCAAGCGCGGCATATATGCCGCCCTCGCCCTTTGGGAGAGGGTATGGCTCCATAGGAGCCGAGGGTGAGGGTGAGGGCAGGCGTGCCCATATCCCCCTCATCCGCCCTTCGG
>JAAYXX010000456.1 GCA_012515695.1 Chloroflexota bacterium | reverse complement strand
AGCAAAAGCCACGCGGCGCATCCTCGGATGGCGTGGCCGATCCAACAATCGGGTGTTGGTTTGGTGTGCTGTGTCTATTGTACACTGTCTGCGCGAGACGGCAATTGGCGGCGCGAGAGTCCCGCCTGGGACTGAATGTCCCAGGCTGCGGAAAGGGGAAACCCGTTAAAAACGGGTTGGGGAGCATCTAGTGCACTTTGAAAGTTCAGGAAATAGTTTGGCAACAGCCATTAGGATGGGCGGTTGAAACCGCAGCAACGTTTGCCAAGTCCACCTGCGTGGACTACAGTCGCCCCTTCGACTGCAAATCAGCCCACGAAGGTGGGCGCGCCATGCATGGCGGCGCCAACTTGTTGGCGATTGCAACGGTTGGTGCAGTTTCAACTGCCTGGTGCGCGGGCGTTTTGCTCTTGATATTCTGCCCAAAACATGCTATGCTGGGGATAATTGAACGGTGGCAGCGGATCTTGGGTTCGGCGCGCCACGATAGTTGAACGGAGTTTGTACGTGATGGTCGGTCGGTTGCAGCAAACGGCGCTTCTGCTTGCCGTGCTCCTCGTGAAGAGGAGCGGTTGCCGCCTGGGAGTATGCCGAGACTGATCATCACCGAATAGACGCCAGCGTTTACAGGGCCTCCCATGCGGGAGGCTTTTTTTATTTCCTGTGAGCAAGGAGGGGCGACGGATGGAGGAAAATGGCTATAACCCGCACGCTATCGAGCCGAAATGGCAGCGCATCTGGGAAGAGACGGGCCTTTACCGGACGGACCTCGATGCGGCCCAGCGCCCGTTCTACAACCTGATGGAGTTCCCCTATCCTTCGGGCGAGGGGCTGCACGTGGGCCATTTCTATTCCTACAGTGGCGCGGACAGCTATGGGCGTTTCAAGCGTATGCACGGGCTGGACGTGTTCGAGCCGATGGGCTTTGACGCCTTTGGCATCCACGCGGAGAACTATGCCCTGAAGCTGGGCGTCAATCCCGCCCAGCTTATCCCGCGCAACGTGCGCCGCTTCCGCGAGGAGCAGCTCAAGCGGGTGGGGACCATGTTCGACTGGAGCCGCGAGGTGAACACCACGCACCCCGATTACTACCGATGGACGCAGTGGATTTTCTTGCAGCTCTACCACGCGGGGCTGGCCTATCGCGCTGCCGCGCCGGTGAACTGGTGCCCCTCCTGCCTGACGACCCTGGCCGACGAGCAGGTGACTGATGGGCGCTGCGAGCGGTGCGATACGCCAGTGGCCCAGCGCGAACTGACCCAATGGTTCTTTCGTATTACCGACTATGCCGAGCGGCTGCTGGATTTTTCGCACGCTGATTTCACCGAGACCACCCAACGCTTGCAGACCCACTGGATTGGGCGCAGGGAGGGGGCCGAGGTGCATTTCCCCGTGGAGGGGGGCGATGAGCGGATTACCGTGTTCAGCACGCGCCCCGATACGCTGTTCGGCGCGACGTTTTTGGTGCTGGCCCCGGAGCATGAAGCGGCGCTGACGCTTGCCACGCCAGAGCAGCGCGGGGCGGTGGCGGCCTATCGCGAGCAGACGCAGGCGCGGAGCGATGTCGAGCGGTTGAGCGTTACTCAGGCCAAGACGGGCGTCTGGACGGGACGCTATGCCATCAATCCGGTGGATGGCCGACGGCTGCCTATCTGGGTGGCGGATTATGTGCTGGTCGGGTTTGGGACCGGCGCGATTTTTGCCACGCCCACCCATGACCAGCGCGATTATGATTTTGCGCGGGCGCATGATTTGCCCATCCTGCCGGTGATTGAGCCTACCGAGGAGGGAGCGGACTGGTCGCCAGAAGCGTTTGACGCGGCCTATGAAGGGGATGGCGTGCTGATCCATAGCGGGCCATATGATGGGCTGACTGTGGAGGAGGGTAAACGGGCCATCGTCGAGGATTTGCAGGCGCGTGGGCTGGCGCGGCGCGCTGTGACCTATCGCCTACGCGACTGGCTGATCTCGCGTCAGCGTTATTGGGGGCCGCCCATCCCGATTATCTACTGTGAGCGGTGTGGCATGGTGCCGGTTCCGGAGGATGCGCTGCCTGTGCGCCTGCCCGCGACAGAAGCGTTTCGTCCGCTGGGCACGGGCCAGTCGCCCCTGGCCTCGATAGACGAGTTTGTGCATACCACCTGTCCCACGTGCGGCCATTCTGCCCGCCGCGAAACCGATGTGTCGGATAACTTCCTGGATTCGGCCTGGTACTATTTGCGCTACACCAGCACCGAACACGGCGAGCGCCCGTGGGATGTAAATCGCCTGAAAAAGTGGCTGCCGGTGCATATGTATATTGGCGGGATCGAACACAGCACCATGCACCATCTGTATGCCCGCTTTTTGTGGAAGGCGCTGCAAGACCTGGGCCACCTGCCGAAAGAGTTAGGGCCAGAGCCTTTTGCCCGGTTGCGGCTGCACGGTCTGATTATCAAGGACGGCACCCGGATGAGCAAGAGCCGGGGCAACGTGGTCAACCCGGACGAGTATATCGCCCAGGTGGGCGCGGATGTGTTGCGGCTGTATATGCTGTTTATGGGGCCGTTCGAGGTGGGCGGCGATTTTCGCGACAGGGGTATTAATGGAATGGTGCGATTCGCGCATCGTGTGTGGCGGGTGGCGACCTTTGAACCGGGTCGGCAGGATGGCGGCGGTCCGTCACATGGAGCGCGGCAGGATGCTACAGAGGGGGAGGGGGCAGAAGCCAGTGCGCGGCAGGATGCCGCGGCTACAGAGGGAGAGGGGGCGCTGGTGCGCGAGATGCACCAGACCATTCGCAAGGTGAGCGAGGATATGGAGGCGTTGGCGTTCAACACGGCCATTGCGGCGCTGATGGGCTATTTGAACACGCTGCAAGCATGGCAGGGGCGCGCATCTGCCGAGACGTGGGATGAGGCGGTGCGCGTGCTGCTGTTGCTGCTGGCGCCGTTTGCCCCGCATCTCACCGAGGAACTATGGGCGCGGCGGGGCGGCGCTTTTAGCATTCACCAGCAGCCCTGGCCCACGTGGGATGCTGATCTGGCCCAGGAGGAGGTTATCACGCTGGTGGTGCAGGTGGATGGGCGTGTGCGCGGCCGGATCACCGTTCCGGCGGCGATTTCGGCGGGGCGCGCCCGCGAGGAGGCGCTACGCAGCGAGGCGGTGCGCCGCTACCTGGATGGCCGCGAGATTGACAGGGTGGTGTTTGTGCCGGGGCGGCTGATCAACTTGGTCATGGCGGCTACGGAGGAATGAGAGACACTGTTGTGCGCGTGCGTTGTGTGGCTGCCTAGAGTTGGGGCGGCTCGGAGGCCCGCAGCCTCTCATGAGCGTGGCCAGGGGGGCGAGGCCCCCCAGTTCCTCGGAATATAGCGCGGCGGGGTATCCGTGCGATACCCCGCCATGTGCGTCTGGCCTGCGCCAACAGGGGGCGGAAGGTCGGTTCCCAGCCGATAGTTGCCCCATTCCCTATGAAATCTATAGAAATACTTGACATTCTTTATAAATATGCTATACTAATAATTGAATCGCTAGTCTCTGCTGCTTCCGCAGTCATTGCTACCGACGAAGCAAAAAACGGATAGGCTATTCACAATATGCCCGCACACGCCGTCGGTAACCGATCCGGATGTCAGCGGGCTTTTTGATGCAGCCGTGTCAAGGCATCTCACATTACCTCCATCTACACGGGTTGCGCCAGGGAATCCATCATCGTGGATGTATTCCTCAACATTCTATGACCCATGATTGGTTGATCATGGAAAGGAGTTTCCCATGAACAGGCAACCCAAATCTATCCGCAATAACCGACAACAGAAGGTTTTGGTGCGCGTTTCGGTACACGATGCGAGCGGGCATCCCCTAGATCGCCCAGCTCACGTGCGCCTCTTGCGGCAGGGCGATGAGGTCAAGCTGGAGCGCGTAAAAGGCGCCCCGTTGTATGAAGGCTGGGCGGAGCCGGGCATCTATCAGTTGGAGGCGTCCGCCGAGAAGCTTGTATCGCCGCCCCGGCGGGTGGTGGTAGGCCCTGAAGGCAAGACGGCTTCGGCTTATCTGGGCCAAGAGGGGTGGCCCTTTTATCGGCTAGGCGAGAATGCCGTTCCCTTTGCGCCGCCGGGGAATCTGCTGGCGGTTGCTTTTCCCCTGCGGCACCCTTCGCTCGACGAGGCCCGCAAGCTGGCCCAGCGCCTGATGGCGCAGTTGCCGCTGGAGCCTTATCCTCTGCCTGCCCCCTCAGATAAACGGGAAGACAGGCAGCCCAGCGCAGGCGAGCGGCAGAAAGACGATTTTTTGGTTGCCAATGGAGCGATCTGGCTGTTTCGCTTGACCACCGACGCGACGCCGGAACTGCGGCGGCGGGTGGCCGAGGCGGTGCGTGAACTGGTTGGCGAGGACGCGCGGGTGGGCGTTCCTGTGGATCTGGAAGCGGGCCAGGTGAAGGTAATAGATAACCAGTTTGTCGTCCGGTTCAATGACGATATCAGCTCGGATAAGATAGAGGCCCTGGTAAAGGAGGCGGGCGGGCGCATCGTGCGCGGGTTTGTGCAATCGCGCCAGGCGCGCCTGATCGAGCTTCCGGCGGGGGATTTTCACCGCCACCTGGAAACTGTCGAGAAATGGCACGAGCAAGGGCTGTTGGTCTATGGCGAGCCGGATATCATGGCCGAGATCGTGGACGATGTCTTTCCTGATGATGCGCCCAATGATCCCACCTATGCCAATCAAGCGAACCTGACTTTGCAGCAGGTGGATGTGGCGTGGCGCATTCTGCATGATATCGCCCCGAACCTGACGCTGGGCAATCCTGACGTGTACGTTGCCACGCTGGATCGGGGGGTGGACATAGATCATCCCGATATCGGCGGCAACCTGACGGACGGGACGGCACAGCTTGCGCGCTGCTACGACTTTTCCGGGCTGCGGGCGTGTACGGTGGCTGGCTATGAGCCGGATACCAGTCATGGCATGGGCGTGTACGGCATCATCGCTGCGCGCACGAACAACAATGAGGATATCGCCGGGATTGCTCCCAATACGCATCAGATCGGCCTGGAGCGGCCCAATCTTACGTCGGCCAACTATGCCGATGTGTTGCTGTGGGCGGCTGGGTTTACCACGGGCAATAGCAGCAGCGGATGGCCCACGGAGCCGATCAGCCCTGGCGCGGATATCATCAGTTGTTCCCACGGCAGCGATGGGCTGGCGCTATCGGGCATCATGGACGATACCTTTCAGGACCTGGCCAATAATGGCCGGGGGGGGCTGGGTACGGTGGTGATCTACTCGGCGGGCAACAGCAACAGGTTGATCACTGGATTCCGCACCTGGGCGGCCCACCCCAACACGTTGGCTATTGCCAACTCGATGCAGCCAGATGGCGCGGGCGTCGAGCGCAAAGACCCCACCTCTAACTTTGGACCCGAGATGGATGTTGCGGCCCAGGGCAGGAACGCTCCCTCGCTCAACCACACGGGCGGCGAGCAGACCTTTGGCGGCACGTCGGCAGCGGCCCCTACGACGGCGGCTATTGCCGCGCTGATGCTTTCGGTGGACCCTGGATTGACCTGGGCGGACGTGCGCGACAGGTTGCGGGATACTGCCGTGCAAATTGACGCGGCCAACACTGACCCCGTGGGGCAGTGGGTGGGCGGCTTTAGTCAGTGGTATGGCTTTGGGCGGGTGAATGCCGCCAGTGCCGTTTGTGGCGCTGACCCGGCGGTGACTCTGACGACGCCCAATCTGACCTTTAACGACATCCCCGAAGGAGAGACGACGGTGCGCGCCGTGGTGTTCTCTGTCGAGTCTTGCCAGCCGGTGACCCTGAGCATTGT
>JAAYXX010000455.1 GCA_012515695.1 Chloroflexota bacterium | reverse complement strand
CTGCTGATTCGGGGGCTGTACCTCGTGGGCAGTTTGTGCAGCCTGGCAAGGAGGATACAGTGTTAGAACGGGTCAAGTTGGAAGAACGGCGACTGGATGATTACCAGGACATTGTCGGCGAGGAGGTCGTCTCCCACATTCGGGAGTTGGCCGCGCCGCTGAGGGACGCCCGCATTTTGCACATCAACGCCACCTCCTTCGGGGGCGGTGTGGCGGAGGTATTGTCGAGCCTTGTGCCGCTGATGCGCGACGTGGGGCTGGATGCTGAATGGCAGGTGATCGAGGCGGGCGACGAGTTCTATGATGTGACCAAGGCATGCCACAACGGGTTGCAGGGGATGCCTCTCGCCTTTACCGACGAGATGAAGGACATCTGGCGGATGTATAACCGGATGAACGCCGAAAGGATGGAGGGGCACTATGACTTGATCGTGATACATGATCCCCAACCGGCGGGCCTGTTGCACTATAACGAGGGCGTGGTGGGCGATAATTGGGTGTGGCGATGCCATATTGACACCTCTCGCCCCAACCTGGAATATTGGGAGTTTTTCGAGCGGTTTGTCGTCCAGTATGCGCTGAATATCTTTACCATGCCCCAGTTTGTGGGGCCAGGTATCCCGCAGAGCCATGTGTTGATCATCCCTCCGAGCATTGACCCCCTATCTGCCAAGAACACCCCGATGGACCCTGACATTGCTCGCCGTATCGTCGCGGATATGGGCGTGGATGTAAGCCGCCCCTTTGTGACCCAAATCAGCCGGTTTGACCCCTGGAAGGACCAGTTTGGGCTGATTGATGCCTATCGCATGATCAAGCCGCGCCGACGCGACCTGCAATTGGTGTTGGTGGGGTCTATGGCGACGGATGACCCGGAGGGCTGGCAATATCTGGACAAGACCATTGAGCACGCCGGGGGGGACCCTGACATACACATTCTGAAAAACCGCAGTGGGGAAGAAGTGGGCGCGCTCCAGGCCATCAGCGATATCATCGTGCAAAAGTCGATCCGCGAGGGGTTTGGGCTGACGGTCAGCGAGGCGCTATGGAAGGGGCGGCCAGTGGTGGGCGGCGACGCCGGCGGTATCCACTTGCAGGTGATTGATGGAGAGACCGGCTATCTGGTTGACTCGATCCAGGAATGCGCCGAGAGGATATTCTATCTGCTGCAACATCCCGAGCAGGTTGAGCGCATGGGGGAGGCAGGCCGCGAGCATGTGCGCCAGAATTTCTTGACTACTCGACACCTGGCCGACTATTTGCGGCTGGCTGTCCGGATGCTCAACCCGGCGGGCGAGCCAACGGGCCAGCCAGCGGCCAGGCGCGGCGTGTGATCGCGCCCTACAGGACTGGTCTTTTGCTGCCACGCTGTGTGAAGAGTGCTCGACCATTCTCAAAGTTGCGGCTACAGCGTGGCAGTCTCGTGCCGATTTGTCAAATTGTTGACAAATCGGCAGCTATCTGCTATTATGGTCTTAATGAGGCAAAGGCGCTTGACAGGGCGCCTTTTTGCGTTTACGGAGTGGAACACGTGATGTCGGATCTGTTCACCGCAACTCGGCAGGAAATGCCTACCAGGCCCAGGAGGCCGGGCTTATTCGCCCACCTTCCGGGCTAAGTGTGCGCGGGAACCGTTGCAGGTGACTGGCCAGCTTTCTCCCCGGGAGAGCTGGCCTTTTTTTATTCAGCCGATATCCAGGATGCGGGGCCTCATGCATCGGGTCGTGGTCGCGGCCATAGTTGGCAGGTTTTGTGGATTGTGCCCACAGTGGAACTATAGGAGAGGTGCCATGCTAGAGTTCAGCCACAAGAGTAACACGTTGGAGCAAACCGAATACTCGTACTCTTTGCAAGACGTGACCGAGCCGCATCTTTACAGGTTGTTGTACAACTATAGCGAAGTACCCAAGATTCCGTTCAACCACCGTCACGTTCCCATGCGCCCACCCGACCAGATTTTCATCACCGATACGACCTTTCGTGATGGTCAGCAGGCCCGCGAGCCGTATACGGTAGAGCAAATTGTGCAGTTGTACAAGTTCATGCACGAGTTGGGCGGCCCCAACGGTATCATCCGGCAGTGCGAGTTCTTTTTGTACAGCCATCGCGACCGCGCCGCCGTGGACGCCTGCCGGGCGCTGGGGTACGATTTCCCCGAAATCACCGGCTGGATACGAGCGAAAAAAGAAGATTTCCAGCTCGTCAAGGATATGGGGATCGCCGAGACTGGCATTCTGGCGAGCTGCTCTGATTACCACATCTTTAAAAAGCTGCACATGACGCGGCGGCAGGCGCTAGACCAGTTCCTCGGTGTGGTAAAGGACGCCCTGGCGGTGGGCGTCAAGCCCCGGATGCACCTGGAAGACATTACCCGCGCCGACTTTTACGGGTTTGTGCTGCCCCTGGCCTTTGAGCTGCACAAGCTGATGGAGGAGAGCGGGATCGAGATCAAGCTTCGCGCCTGCGACACGTTGGGATATGGTATCAGCTATCCCGGCGTGGCCCTGCCGCGCAGCGTGCCCGGTATCGCGTATGGCCTGTGGCACTATGGCCGGTTCCCCAGCCATCTGCTAGAGTGGCATGGGCATAACGACTTTCACAAGGCGGTGGTCAATGCGGGCACGGCCTGGCTGTATGGGATCGGCGCGGTCAACTGCACGCTGCTAGGGATCGGCGAGCGCACGGGCAATACCCCGCTGGAGGCGATGGTTTTCGAGTATGCTGCGTTGCGGGGCACTACGGACGGGATGAACACCCGCATGGTGACCGAGATCGCCGAGTACTATCGCAAGGAATTGAACTATAACGTGCCGCCCATGATGCCCCTGGTTGGGGAGGACTTTAATGTCACGCGGGCCGGGATTCACGCCGACGGGCTGCTCAAGGATGAGGAAATCTATAACATCTTTGATACCGAGGCGTTGTTAAACCGCCCGGTGCGCGTGCTGATCAACCAGACTTCGGGAGCCGCCGGGCTGGTACACTGGATACAGACCCACTTTGGGATGCGGACCGGTTCTGGCCTGGACAAGCGCGACCCACGGCTGGCGCCCATTTTGAGCTGGATTCATGACGAGTATGAGCATGGACGTGTGACGGCTGTGGGCGATGAGGAGCTGGAGCGGATCATTGCTCGCCTCAGCCCAGAACTGTACACGCAATTGACGGGCGCCACGCAGCCGACCCAAGACGCGGCTGAATAGCCGGTTCGTGCAAGCCGCCGCTCCTGCGGCCAGTCCACAACCTGATCGCAAGCTCGCGCCAGAATGGCACGCCTGCTTTCCCCCCCTCTCCAGCCGGGTCTGGAGAGGGGGGCTTGTTCCCCCGCGCCCTGTCCCATAATCCTGGTAGTTGTCTTTTCCCCCTGGGTTGTGGTATCCTCTCCCTGAAGAAGCAAGGTTTCCAACGCCCAATGAATAGATGGTCGTTTTCCCCATGAACGAGGCCAAGGAGGTATCATGGACAGAAGGACCGTGCCCTACGGTTTGTGGCCCAGCCCGATCAGCCCCATTAGCCTGTCTCAAGGCAAGGCACTTCGCGCTGCCGCCGCCTGGGATGATGATGGCGAGACGCTTGTATGGTTGGAGGGACGCGCCGACCGGGGCGTGCTGGTGGTTGCCGATGCAGATTGCCAGGCCCCTCGTGACCTGACGACGGCGCTCTCTGTGCGCGCGCGGGTAGGTTATGGGGGCGGCGATTTCACCGTGGCGCGTGGGAACGCGTATTTCGTCGCGGAGGGGCGCATCTATCGCCAGCCGCTACGGGCGGGCAGCGCCCGACCCATTACCCCGGCCTTTGCCGACGCGGCGTCCCCGGCTGTGTCGCCTGATGGGCGTTGGCTCCTCTATGTCTATTCCTACGAGCGCCGGGATGGCCTGGCCCTGGTGGACACAGAAGGCTCCCTCTGGCCGCAAAAGCTGGTCTCTGGCGACGATTTCTACATGCAGCCGGTCTGGCATCCTGGGGGGCAGCGCATCGCGTGGGTGTCGTGGGATCACCCGCAAATGCCCTGGGATGGAACGCGGCTCAACCTGGCGACGCTGCGCCCGGATGCGGCGGGGATGCCCGCGGTTGCAGAGCAGGCGGTGATTGCCGGGGGACAGGAGACCTCGATCTTTCAGCCTGCGTTCTCGCCAGATGGCCGCTATCTCGCCTATGTTTCGGACGTTTCGGGCTGGTACAACCTGTATCTGTATGATCTGGAAAGCGGCCAGCACCGCCCGCTGGTGGAAGAGGAGGCAGAGTTGGGGCTGGCCGCCTGGGCACAGGGAACGCGCACGATTGCGTGGCTGCCCGATAGCTCGGCCATCGTCTATTGTCGCAGCGAGCAGGGCTTTTCCCGGCTGTGGCGCGTGGACGTGGCGACTGGCGAACGCTCCCCTGTGTCGGAGCTAGACAGCTATACCGAAGTCTCCCAACCGGCGGTGTCTTCCAGGGGCAAGGTGGCGGTGTTGGCCTCGGCGTGGAACATCCCTACGCGGCTGGTGACGCTTTCGCCCGCAATGGACGCGACCCGCGTGATGGCTCGCGCAGAGGGGGAGACTGTCCCGGCGAGCGCCTTTAGCAAACCCGAACCCATCCAGTGGACGTCGGGAGATGGGACGCCGGTATATGGGCTGTACTATGCCCCGCACAGCGACGAATATGTGAGCGCGGGCAAGCCGCCGCTGATCGTGATGGTGCATGGCGGGCCGACGAGCCAGTCTACGGCAGGCTATTCGGCGCGAGCGCAGTTTTTCACCACGCGGGGCTATGCCGTGTTGGAGCCGAACTATCGGGGCAGCTCGGGCTATGGCCGCGCCTATCGGGACGCGCTGCGGGAGCAGTGGGGCATCTATGATGTGGAGGATTCGCTGGGCGGCGCGCGCTATCTGGCAGAGCAGGGGTTGGTAGACCGGGACAAGATGGTGATTATGGGGGGGAGCGCTGGCGGATTCACCGTGTTGCTGGCGCTCATCCAGCATCCGGGCGTGTTCAAGGCTGGTATTTGCATGTACGGGGTGACGAACCTGTTTACCCTCGCCGCCGACACGCACAAGTTTGAAGAGCGTTACATGGATTCGATGATTGGTCCCCTGCCAGAGACGGCGGAGAGATACCGCGAGCGCTCACCCATCTTTGCGGTGGACCGCATTCGAGACCCGATAGCCGTCTTTCAGGGGGAGGATGACCGCGTAGTGCCCAAGGAGCAAGCCGAGACAGTGGTCAAGGTGCTTCGACAGCATGGCGTTCCACATGAATACCACCTCTACCCCGGCGAGGGGCACGGGTGGCGCAAGTCGGAGACGATTCAGTCGTTCTACGAGTCGGTGCTCTCTTTCCTCAAGCAGAATGTCCTGTTTGCCTAAATTGATCAAGGGGAACGTATGAGCTTCTTGCGCCCACTGGACACCCTGTCTCTGGCCGATGTTGCCGAATGTGGAGGCAAAGCTGCGCGGCTTGGGGAGGCCATCCGCCTGGGCTGCCCTGTGCCGCCAGGGGTTGTGCTGTCCACCGACCTCTACCGGCGCTTTATGCAGCAGGGGGGCTTGCAGGGCGAAATTGCCTCGATCTTGGCGGCCATGCAACCTACGACCATGACCCACTTTCAGGCAGCCGAATGGGCCATTCGTGCTGCCTTTCGCGTGCGGCGCGTGCCGCAGGCGGTGGTTGATGCCGTCGGTGAGGCTTTTCGCTCGCTGGAAAGCGTGCCCGTCGCCGTGCGCTCGTCGGCCACCAACGAGGATAGCCCTGAGCAAAGCTTTGTAGGGCAGCATTTCACCTGCCTGGATGTGGACAGCGAGGAGGCGGCTCTCAAGGCGGTGATCGAGTGCTGGCAATCTCTGTTCAGCGCCAAGGCCCTCTCTTACGCGTACCATTTCGGTGTGGATCTGCTGTCCTCCTCGATGGCCGTTCTGATGCAACAGGTGATTGTGCCCAACTCGCGTGGGACGCTCTTTACGGTGGACCCCATTACGGGCAGCCCCGATGAGTTTGTGCTAGAGGTACATGAAGGGCCACGGCTGGGCGTCTATCGGCTAGACCCGTACGAACGCCGTCCAGGCGAGTCGCGGGCGTGGAGCCAGTTGCGCCATATCGGGCTGCTGCTGGACGAGCACGAGCGCAAGTACGAGACGCTAGAGTGGGGGATCACCGACAGCCAGGTATATCTGCTGCGCGTGCGCCCGGTGACCAAAGTGCCGCCTTTTCTCCCCGTGTCGCCGAGGCCCGCAGAGATGGAGGCGGGGTCGCTGGAGTTGGTGCAGCCGCTTGACCGCACGCCACGCGAAATGCGGCCCTATTCGTGGTATTACCGCAGCCGCAGCCAGCAGATGTGCGACGCCTACTTTCGCCAGGCCCATCCCTTGTTTCTGCCCTATGTGGGCCGCGACGAGCTGTATCTACACGGATTCCGGTATACGCGCTGGCGATTTGCCAGCGCGCCCACTGGCGGTGAGACGAATGGCGTCTCCCAGTTCGTGCTGAGCGTGCGGCAGTTGGCCGCAGCCCGCACCCTGGATCGAGAATTCCGCTCGCTATGGGAGCAGCACCACGCCCATCTGGAGGAGCTAGGCGAGCAAGACCTGACCAAGCTGTCCAATAGTGAACTGGGTCAGTATTTGCAGACGGTGGTCGAGATCGGGGGTGCCTTCTTGTGCCAGCGCGGCAAGTTGGGAGACAGCCCCAAGACGCTGGCGGCCATTCTGCTGCATCTGCATCGCATCTGGGTGGGGGATGTGGACAAGGTTCAGATCTTGCTCAAGAGCCTGGATGACCAGCTCTCGCGACGCGATCAAGAGCTGTGCCGTCTGGCGGAAAAGAGCTATCAGACGGACGAGGAACGCGAGCAAGCGTTTCGGCGCTTTTTCCGCAAGTACCGACACCTCTATCTGCGCGGCAATCCATTGGTTGACGAACAGGACATCTGTGACTTGATGGAGGAGGAGGGCCGGGCGCGGGCCGATTTCGAGGGTTGGGTCAACCGTTCCAAGCCCTCCATCTGTCTGGAGCGGGCGCACCTGTTGGCGATACGTGACGCCATTGAGGCGGAGGCGCTTTCGGGCCTGAATCGGGTTCGGCGACAGGTATTTCGGCGAGCGCTACACCTGGCGCGCCGCTATATGCCGCTACAGTTCGACCGCGATGAGCCGGTGTTGCTGTGCATGGTGCTAGAGCGAGACGCGGTGCGCGAAGTCGGGCGGCGGTTGCAGGCCGTAGGGCTGTTGAGCGCCGTGGATGATGCGTTTTTGCTGCGCTATCGTGAAATTATGGATTGGCTGAATGGCGTGTCGCCGCGTGACACGCTTGTGCGCGCAGTCATCGAACGCAAGGACCAACTGCGGCGGTGGTCGCGCTATACGCCACCCAAGGTCATGCGGATGGAGGCCAAGGACCACGATCCGGCAGCAGGGCGGATGGCCGAGGTTCGGGAGGTGTTGACTGGCCGCGCCGTTTCGCCGGGGATGGTGACGGGCCGCGCGCGGGTGATCAACTCGCTGAACGAGGCGGCGAATGTGCTGCCCGGCGAGGTGTTGGTCTGTCACGAGTCGCAGTTCGAGTTGAGCATCCTGTTTGGCGTGGTGGCGGCAATTGTGGCCGAGACGGGGGGCCTGCTGGACCATTCCGCGACGCTGGCCCGCGAGTATGGCGTTCCGGCGGTTTTCGGCGTGACAGGGGCCACGCACAAGATTCGCACCGGCGACGAGATTCAGGTGGATGCGCGGCAAGGGCTGGTGGCCCTGAAGCAGCCAGAACCCAATTGGGACTTTATATAATCGTAGC
The DNA here is from genome assembly GCA_012515695.1 of Chloroflexota bacterium. Lineage (GTDB taxonomy): Bacteria > Chloroflexota > Anaerolineae > UBA1429 > UBA1429 > JAAYXX01. The sequence goes on along the minus strand of JAAYXX010000455.1, from coordinate 3,814 downwards.
ATAAGGAGGCTGTATGAAGCCATTGTATGGGGGTATCGAGGCGGGCGGCACGAAATTCGTTTGCGCCGTTGCCAGCGGGCCGGATGATATCCGGGCCGAGGAGCGTTTTCCCACCACCACGCCAGAAGAAACGATAGCGCGGGCGCTGGCCTTTTTCGAACAGCAGGGGGGTGGGCAGGCCATTCAAGCCGTGGGGATCGCCTCGTTCGGGCCGATTGACCCAGACCCTCGCTCGCCAACCTTTGGATATGTGACCAACACGCCCAAGCCACACTGGGCGCACACCGATTTCGCCGGGGCTGTGCGCCGGGCGTTGGGGGTGCCAGTTGGCTTTGACACCGACGTGAACGTGGCCGCGCTGGGCGAAGGGCGTTGGGGCGCTGCTCAAGGGCTGGACACCTTTATCTATCTCACCATCGGCACGGGTATCGGCGGCGGGGCCGTGATTAACGGCGAACTGGCTCATGGCCTGATGCACCCGGAAATGGGACATACACGCATCCCGCACGATTGGCAGGCGGACCCGTTCCCCGGTTCTTGCTCCGTTCATGGCGATTGCTGGGAGGGGCTGGCCGCTGGCCCGGCGCTGGAAGCGCGCTGGAAGCAGCGCGGCGAAACGCTGCCCCCCGATCACCCGGCGTGGGCGTTGGAGGCCGACTATTTGGCGTATGGCGTATCGAACCTGGTGCTGGTGTTGTCTCCCCAGCGCGTTATCATGGGGGGCGGGGTCATGGAGCAGGCGCACCTTTTCCCGATGGTTCGGCGGCGCGTGCAGGAAATCCTGAACGGCTATGTCAAATCGCCAGCCCTTCTAGAAGAGATAGATTCGTACATTGTGCCGCCCCTGCTGGGCAACCGGGCGGGGGTGTTGGGGGCTATTGCGCTGGCAGAACGGGCGGCTCAACGAGCCACGGCTCAACGAGCCTAACGCATCCGCCGGGCGCCATCATAAAAGCAATAAGCGGCCAAGGAGGTCGTTATGAACATCGTCTTGATTGGGGCTGGAAGCCGCAGCTTTGGTCGTGGGCAGATTGTGGACATTCTGCAATCGCCTGAATTGGCGGGGCGTAACGTGACCCTATGCCTGGTGGACGACAACCCGCAGGCGCTAGAGACCATGTTCGCGCTGGCGCAGCGGGTGGCCGCGCACACGGGCACGGACGTCACGCTGCGCGCCGAGACGGATCGCCGTCGCGCCCTGCCGGGCGCTGACTATGTGATTACGGCGGTGGCCCGCAAGCGGATGGAGCTATGGGAGCAGGATTTTCGCGTGCCGCTGTCCTACGGCTTTCGCCACTGCCTGGGGGAGAACGGTGGGCCGGGGGCCGTGTTCCACGCCCTGCGTAGCCTGGAACTGGTGCTGCCCATTTGCCGCGACGTAGAAGAGCTGTGCCCCGATGCGCTGCTGCTCAACTTTACCAACCCGGAAGCCCGCGTGCTGCACGCCATCTGCCATCTCACGCAGGTGCGCGCCATCGGCATCTGTCACGGCGTATTCAGCGCGTTGAGGTCCATCGAGCGTTACCTGGAGCGGCCCATTGACACGCTGGACGTGGTCTCGGCGGGCATGAACCACTTTTATGCTATCCTGCGCGTGCGCGACAAGGCAACCGGCGAGGATTTGTTCGAGAAGCTATTGCAGAAGGCGCTCAATGATCGCTCGCCCGCCGCGCCGCCCCTTTTCCGCAAAATGGCCGAGGTGTTTGGGGTGTTTACCTTCCCCTCGGACGACCACATCGGGGAGTATCTCTCCTTTGGCGCTGAATTCCACGGCGTGCAGTGGCCCTATGGGCGCGAATCGCAGCCGGTGGCCCTGGTCGAGCAAGCCTCCGCGCCCACGCTAGGGGATTACGCGGCTGGCCGTTGCGCGCTGGACGAGGATATCCTGCGCCCCAGTGGCGAGACGACCGTCCAGATCATCTGCGATATCGAGCTAGACCGCAAGGCGTGGCGCCCGGCGGTCAACGTGTTGAACAGTGGCCCGTACATCGATAACCTGCCGATGAGTGGGGTGGTCGAAGTGCCCGCCATCGTGGACGCGGCGGGGGTCCATCCGCAGCAGGTGGGGCCGCTGCCCGAGCCGTTTGCCGCGTTCGTTCGCACCCAGTTCTCCATCATCGAGCTGGTGACGGAGGCGTACCGCACGCGCTCGAAAAAGCTGCTATTGCAGGCGCTCTTGCTCGACCCGGCGGTGAACAGCATTACCGCCGCCGAGCAACTGCTGGATAACATGCTGACGCTTCAACGCGAGTATCTGCCCACTTTTGCATAGGGAGGACCGTTCACTGTGGAATCCATGTCGCCACGCCAACGCCTGGAAGCCGTGTTTGCCCTGCAAGAGCCGGACCGCACGCCGATATTGGGCGGCTGGATCGCCTGCCCGTCGCACATCTGCGAACTGACGGGGGTTACGCTGGCCGAATACTGGCAAGACCCGTTGGCTCTGTCCATTCGGGCCTATCAGATATTGGGCGCTGATGGCCTGATTGATGTATTCATCCCCAAGAGTGACCGCGATTTCCGCTGCGTGGACGCTGGTTCCTATATCCATGCCCGCCCCACTCTCTCGCTAGACGAGGCGGTGGAGCGGGTAGACGCCATGCCATCGGCGGAAGAGATCGAGGCGCAGTTCGATTTCGAGCAGGAGTATGCCAGGTTCCGCCAGTGGCTGGTCGAGCGACAGACGTTGTGCGGGGAGATGGTCTGGATGCCCGCCCAGTGGTCTGGTGGGGCGCGCATCTCCTGGTATGGCGAGTTCGGTTATGAGAACTTTTTTCAGATCGTGGGCGCGTACCCTGACCGGGCGCGCAAGCTGATGGAAGTTGGCGGGGCGCAGGGGTACAACGTCGGGCGGCTGGTAGCGCGGGCGGTGCAGGAGGGGCTATACCCACATGCGGTCCTGCTGGGCGAGGACATCTGCACGCAGCGCGGCCCGATGGTCTCGCCTGCGTTCATGGAGCGATACTATGCGCCACAACTGGCCCACGGCCTGCAACCGTTGTTGGAGGTGGGCTGTCGCCCCGTCTGGCACTCGGACGGGGATGTGCGGCCCATCATAGACATGCTGCTGGACTGTGGCGTGCAGGGCTTTCAGGGATTCCAGCCCGAATGCGGTCTGACGCTGGAATACCTCACCCAAAAGCGCACGCGAGACGGCGAGCAGTTGGTGTTGTTTGGGCCGCTGGCCGTGACGACAGAGTTGCCGGTGTATACCCCTGAGCAGGTGCGCGCTCGCGTGCGCGAGGCCATCGAGATATGCCGGGGGCAGGCCCATCTGGTGATGTTCACCGCCAATACCATCAACCCCGACGTGCCACTGGCAAACATCCGGGCGATGCACGAGGCAGTGCGCGAAGGGAGCGGCGCGTGAGCGAACTGGAAACGCTGCAAGTTGGGATTGTAGGGGCGGCGGGGCGCGGGGGCAGCTTTCAGCGGGCGTTTGAACTGCTGCAAGGTGTGCGCGTGCGGGCCGTGTGCGACATCCGCGCAGAGGAACTGGCCGAGGCGGCGGCCCGATTCGGGGCCAGCGAGAGCTATACCGACTATCAAGCGATGTTGGCACACGCCGACCTGGACGCCGTGGTGATCGGCACGCCCATGCCCTACCACGTGCCACAGGCCATCGCCGCGCTGGAGCAGGGCGTCCACGTGCTCAGCGAGGTTCCGGCGGGGGTGTCTATCGACGAGTGTCGAGAGTTGGTGCGGGCCTGCCAGCGTAGCCGCGCCACCTACATGCTGGCCGAGAACTGTAACTACTATGAGCAGGTGGTGCTGGTGGCCGAGTTGGTGCGGCGGGGGCTGTTCGGCACGCCCT
>JAAYXX010000454.1 GCA_012515695.1 Chloroflexota bacterium | reverse complement strand
CTGCCGCTTCCGCTCGCGCTGTTGCAGAACCAAAAGCTTGTCGAACACCTGGAGGCCGCGTTGAGCGAGGGCGAAGCGGTGCGCAGTAACCTGTGGGGCGCGCTCGCTACCCTGGCCTGCTGGATCCTCTTTCACAACGACGGGAAAAACCTCTCCCGCCCGGCGAGGGACACACGCGACAACCTGATCAAGTTCTGGGGAGTCGAGCGCAATTACTGGGCCGCGCTGGAACCCTCTTTCTTTACGCTGTTGGCCGATCTGCCCGGCGACCCGCAGAATGCGCGACGCGCCTGGGCGGAGACTTTGCGTCGGGCAGCATGGGATGCGCTGGAGCAAGCCATCGCCAACCTGAGCGTTGACCCGACTAACCTGAAAGCTGCGGTGATGGCCCGCGCGCATTTGGGCGCGGGGCTGTCCAAAACGTTGGACCTATGGTTCGGCCATGCCGAGCCGACTACAGAGGAGGATATCCATGCCTGAACCCCATCCGTTTGTCATTCATCTCCAAAGCCTGGCCCAGCGGGAGGATCGCGCGGCGCTGGCTGTCTTGCGACGCGGTTTGGGCCAGCCGCCCGGCACGGTGGCCGCCATGTACCCTTACGTGGTGCGATGGCTGCCCGACGACGTGGGCGCGCGCCTCGAAGCGGTCTACTATACCATCGCCGCGCTCTATGCGCTGCATCCGATGCCCGGCGGTGGGGGCAACCTGGGGGCGAGCTTGCGGCGCATCCCGGGCAGTGAGGAGAATCCGGCCATCGAGCGGCGCTTTACCGCCCTGCTGGCCGCCCATTCTGACGACCTGGCCGGTTATTTGCGCCAGGCTGTGAGCTTGCTCAAATCCAAAGAGGTTCCCATTGATTGGAGCCAGCTCATGGCCGACATTCAGCGCTGGAATCATCCGGCGCGCATCGTGCAAAAGGAATGGGCGCGCGCCTTTTGGGGGCGCGCGAACGCAGAGCAGAATCCGACTGAAAATCAAAACAAGGGGGCATGATCATGTTTGTCGAAATCCATCTGCTGCAGAGCTTTGCGCCGTCGAATCTGAACCGTGACGATACGGGCAGTCCCAAGGAGTGCGAGTTTGGCGGGGTGCGCCGGGCGCGCATCTCGTCGCAGTGTCTCAAGCGGTCTATCCGCACAGCGCCGGTGTTCGAGCGCACTACCCAGGTGCCTACTGCCAGGCGTACCAAGCGGATCATCGGCGAGGTGGCTGCACGGCTGATCGCTCGTGGCCGAGACCTCGATGCCAGCACCAAGGCGCTATCGGCGCTGATCCCTGTCTATCTCAGCAAGCTGGATAGCAAGAACCCCGAGTTGACCGCTGTGCTTTTGCATGTCAGCGAGGCGGAACTGACGGCTATTCAAGAGGCTGTCGAGGCGAATTGGGAAGGGTTGTTGGGCAACGATGCGAAAACGGTGGCGGGGAAAATCACCAAAGACCTGATCAAGTCTTTTCAGACGCATACCAGCGCTCCCGATGTGGCGCTTTTCGGGCGCATGTTGGCGGAAAAGCCGGAACTGGGCCTGGAGGCTGCCTGTCAGGTGGCCCATGCCATCTCGACCCACCGTATTAGCATGGAGATGGACTTTTACACCGCTGTGGATGACCTCAACCCCGACGATACTGCTGGCGCGGGGATGATGGGCATCATCGCTTATGACAGCGCCTGCTACTATCGCTATATGCGTGTGGATTGGGAGCATCTGGTGCAGAATCTTGATGGCGATGCAGCGCTCGCGCGCCGCACTCTGGAGGGGTTTATCCGCGCTGCGGAGGAGGCTGTGCCATCGGGAAAGCAGAACAGCTTTGCCGCGAACAACCCGCCCAGCCTGGCGCTGGCGGTGGTGCGGGAGGATGGCATGGGCTGGAACCTGGTGAATGCGTTTGAAAGGCCGGTGCGCGCCACTGGCGATGGCGGCTATGTGGTCCCTTCTGTCGCGGCGCTAGACGCCTATTGGGGAGCGCTTTGCGATGCCTACGGCACGGATACCTTGCGCTGTGTGGCTGCGCGAACGCTGGGCAATGACCTGCCCGTTCAGACGCTTGCCCCGTACCTTATCCCAGGCCGCGAAGCCTGGCTACAGACTGTGTTGAGCGCCATACCTCAGGAGGCGTGATGACTACCTTGTTGCTACGGCTGGTAGGGCCGCTGCAAGCCTGGGGTGTACAGAGCCGCTTTGCTGTGCGCGATACCGGCCGCGAGCCGTCCAAGAGCGGCGTGGTCGGGTTGCTGGCTGCTGCCCTGGGCCGAACGCGTGACCGGCCCGTGGATGATCTGGCTGCCCTGCGAATGGCTGTGCGTGTAGATCAAGAGGGCCGCATTTTGCGTGATTGGCATGTTGCTGGCGTCGGCGGATACCTCAAGGCAAGCGGGGCTGTGGAGCGCGCGAATGTCATCCCCAGCACCCGCTACTATCTCACCGATGCGCGCTTTTTGGTGGGGCTAGAGGGCGACGACGCCGATCTGCTCGCCCGCCTGCATGTTGCTCTGCGCGACCCTGTTTGGCCGCTCTTTTTGGGGCGCAAGGCGTGCGTGCCTGGCGAGCCGGTATGGCTGTGCGACGGCCTGCAACCCGATGCGTTGCTCGACGCGCTCAAAGACTATCCCTGGCTGGGGAGCGATCCCAGGAAATACCCCGAGCGGGTGCGTCTGGTGGTGGAGGATGCTGACGGGCCGGAGGTGCGGCCCGATCAGCCCCTCTCGTTCGCCGAGCGGCAGTTTGCGCCCCGGCGCGTGCGCACCTGCCTGGTGGATGCTCCCCCGATAAAGGAGGCTCCATGTACCTCTCTCGACTGATCCTGAACCCGCGCAACCGCCGCGTGCAGAACGAGATGGCCCGCCCCTACGAGCTACACCGCAGCGTGCTCAAGGCCTTCCCGGATGCCATGCCGGATTCGGAGCGGGTGCTTTATCGGGTGGACCACGACGCGCGCGGCGAGCGGTTGACGTTGCTGGTGCAATCTGAATCGAGGCCTGACTGGACGTGGGCCGAGCAATCTCCCGGCTATTTGCTGGATGATGGCTCGGTGGCTGATGGGCCGTTGGCCGTCAAAGAGTTTGCCCTGGCCTTGCAGCCGGGGCAGGTGTTGGCGTTTCGCCTGCGCGCCAATCCCACCGTCAAGAAAAAGAGCCACGAGCGGCCAGACGGCGTAATGCCGCCGAATGGCATCCGGCTGGGGTTGGTGCGCGAGGAGGACCAGCGCGCCTGGCTAGAGCGCAAGGGCCAGCAGCATGGATTCCGCGTGCTGCGGCTGCTCATCGCGCCGGAGGGGATGCAGGTGGGCCATCAGCCGGTGTCACAGGAGCAGCCGCGCCGCCTGGCCCACATGGCCGTCCGGTTCGAGGGGGTTTTGCAGGTGACCGACCCGGCGCTGTTGAGCGAAGCTGTGCGCGCGGGCATCGGGAGCGCCAAGAGCTTTGGCTTTGGCCTCCTGTCGCTGGCGCGGCTTCGGTAGGCACAAGGTCGCCTGCGCAACCGAACATAAATCCAAGGGGTCAAAGATGCCACACGATCTGCACGATCTGCCCAAGCTGCGCGACAGCTTGAGTTATCTGTACCTGGAACACTGCCGGATTGAGCAGAGCGATCTGGCTATCGAGATTGTGGACAAGGAAGGGCGCACGCCGGTGCCCGTGGCCTCGCTCAGTGTGCTGATGTTGGGGCCGGGAACGCGCATCAGCCACGCGGCGGCGGTGGCCTGCGCGGAAAATGGCTGTAGCATCCTGTGGTGCGGCGAGGCGAGCGTTCGCTTTTACGCGGCGGGGCTGGGCGAAACGCGCAAGGCTGAGCACACTCTTCGGCAGGCTTATCTCGTGTGCGATGAGGAAAAGCGCCGCGAGGTGGCCTGGCGAATGTATGAACTGCGCTTTGGCTATCGCCTGGAAGAGGGCCTCAGCCTGAACCAACTTCGTGGGCGAGAGGGCGTGCGTATGCGCGACGCCTATGCCGAAGCTTCCGAGAAATATGGCGTTCCCTGGAGCGGACGCAGGTACAATCGCAAGAATTGGCAAAAGGCCGATCCGATCAACCGCGCTCTCTCGGCTGCCAACGCCTGCATGTATGGCATCTGCCACGCTGCTATCGTGTCGGGTGGGTATAGCCCGGCCCTGGGCTTTATCCATACTGGCCTGCAACTTTCGTTTGTGTATGATATAGGCGATCTGTACAAGACCGAGATCACGATTCCGGTGGCTTTTCGTGTGACAGCCGAGAGCACTCGCAACGTAGAAGAGCGAGTGCGCTATGCTTGCCGAGATCAGTTTCGCGAGTCGCGCCTGCTCAAGCGCATCTTGGATGATATTGATAGGCTGCTAGACTTGCCGGTAGAGTTGCCCGACGTCTCGGATGAGGTAGACAGCGACCCAGGCATGCCAGCGGCTTTGTGGGAACAGTTGTGGCAAGAGGAGGTGAGCAAGTAAAATGGGCATGGTTGTGATGGTGTTGCAGCGCGTGCCACCTTCCTTGCGTGGCGAGCTGACCCGTTGGCTACTGGAGCCTCAAAGCGGGGTGTTTGTGGGCACAGTGTCGGCGATGGTGCGCGACAAACTATGGGACAAGTGCTACAAATCTCTGCGAGGCGGCGCGATGATGCAGATCTGGTCCACGAATACCGAACAAGGGTTTCAGATGCGTACCCTGGGCCTCACCCAGCGCGAGGCGGTAGATATGGGGGGCTTGCAGTTAATCCGCATCCCCCATCGCCAGATCGAGAGTGATCCAGACGACAGACAGTAGTTTTTTGATGTAAACGAGCAAGCCTTCTGCATTTTTTACTGCGAAGAGTCTTCCCCACACGCGTGGGGGTGAACCGAACCCGTAATAAATCACCTCACCCGAACCCGTGTCTTCCCCACACGCGTGGGGGTGAACCGCTGAACGTAAGCGGCACGCTGGCCCATAGCGAGTCTTCCCCACACGCGT
>JAAYXX010000453.1 GCA_012515695.1 Chloroflexota bacterium | reverse complement strand
CGAGGTCTGCAAGGAAGTGCAGGAAGCGTACAAGGCAGATGGCGTGTGGGGCTTTGCACCCATCCCCAACTGCCTGTGGCGCTATCCCGCGGCCATGCAGCAGGTATACAGCCTGCCCGAGAACCTCTACACGGATCAGGGCCTCGTCAACATCTTTGACGAGGGCTGGTACGAGGCGATGGAGTGGACCAAAAAGTGCGTCGATGCCGGGCTGGCCCCGGACGGCTGGGAGACGCACGAGGGATGGGAGGTCATCCTGTATCCCGGCAAGCTCGCCGCTGAGATCATGATGCACGGCGAAGGCAGCCGCGCTGGCATGGTGTTCGGCTATGACAAACTCGCGATGGTGCCGACGCCCATCGGCAACCCGCGCGTGTCGCGCGCAGGCACCATGTTCTGGTTCAGCTGCGCGGACCTGTTCAAGGCCGCCCCGTATCCCCAGGCTGTGACCGACTTTTATGTCTGGGCGATGGATCCCGAGAACCCGCCGATGGGCCAGGGCGTGTTTAAGGGCGGCAAGCTGACGGCCTGGTACTATAACTATGAGAACTATGTGAACAAGGATGACGTTACCCGCAACTGGGCACTCAACCTCTTGCCTTTGCTGGACAACGCCGTCCCCGCGCCCATCACGCCGTGGTACGGCATGGAGAACACCGTGATCGGGCCGCAGTACGTCGGGTACCTCCAGGGCCAGAAGGACGCTGAGCAGGCCATGAAGGACGCGATGGAAGAGATCCAGGCCAACATCGAGGCTGCCGACTAGGCTCCGATGTAGGTTGACTCGCAAGCAAGGGGAGGCGTGCCCCTCCCCTTGCTGCCCGATTCTGGAGGCCGAACCGCCTGCCGGCGAACGCTGTGGCGGCCCCGTCACGCGGGGACCGTCTCGCTCACAGGCGCGCCGGGCGTGGCTGCCGCCTCTGCGACGGTCACAACAGGTGCGGTTTCCGGCGTCTTGGGTGCACATTGCCTACCCCCAACGTGATTCCAACGCCAGTCAGACACAGCGCGCGCGGTGCTGGATGGGCATCTGATGTCCCTTCGGCGAGCGGTCGCGGGCGCTTGAAAGGACAAGGCACATGACAGCTTTGGAAGTGACCGAGAAAGAGAAGGGCAAGTACGCAGCCTTCTTTCAGAGCCTGAGGAACATCAGGCACGAGGGCTGGGGGAGCGTCGAGGGTTACCTGTTCATACTGCCCCTCGTTGCCATGTGGCTGCTCTTTAGCGGTTACCCCTACATCCGCGGCATCCTCATCGCCTTCCAGGACTATCGCATGTTCAAGCCGGAGACCTGGCCCGTCCTCAGCTCCTGGAGCGGCTTGACGAACTTTGTCAAGATGTTCCAGGACAAGGCGGTGATCCAGGGCATCAAGGCGTCGTTCAACATGTGGGCTTGGACGGTGCCATTCACCTTTGCGCTGGCGCTGTTCTCGGCGGTGCTGCTGAACCGCGTCAAGAACCCGAAACTGGCGTCTCTGTACCGCGTCCTCATCACGCTAGCCTGGGTGATCCCCGAGGCGGCAGCGATGCCGATGTGGACGTATATGCTGGACGCCAACGTCGGCTACCTGAACTATTTCCTGCGGGACGTGCTCAAGATCTGGGCGAACCCGCCCGCGTGGACCTCGGATTTCTTCTGGTACTGGATCGCGATCGCCATGGCTTCCATCTGGAAGGGCTTTGGCTGGAACATGCTGTTGTTCCTGCTGGGCCTGTACAACATCCCGAGCGAGTTGTACGACGCTGCCAAGATCGATGGCGCCAACGGCGTGCAGACGCTGCTGCACGTCGAGTTGCCGGGCATCCGCAACATCATGCTGCTCTACCTGGTGACCAACGTGGGCTGGGTGGGCGGCGGTCTTGTCAACGTGTGGACGTTCGGCACCGGGCCACAGAACATCGGACGCACGCTCTCGCTCTACGCGTGGCAGGTCTCCTTCCAGGGCACTGCTCGCATGGGCTATGGCGCGGCCATGAACTTTTTCGCCGGCGTCTGCAACCTGATCCTGGCGGCTCTGGTCGTCCGGCTGTTCCCCACCGAGAAGGCCTGAGTGCGGCCGCAGACCGCGGCGTTTCCCTGTCGCTGGGCGCACGCACGGTCAAAGAGTTGTCGTACGGATCTCTCGACTGACGGCGGGTACTCTGGTTCGCACTCGGAGGAAGGGCAGTTACCCATG
>JAAYXX010000452.1 GCA_012515695.1 Chloroflexota bacterium | reverse complement strand
GATTGTCACGGAAAAAAGCGAGGTGAATGGCTACAGAACCTCGCCAGCGGACCACCCTCACCCCCGGCTGTACTCAGCCGCTCCCTCTCCCAAAGGGCGAGGGCGGCATGTATGCCGGTGGCATACTTGCCGCGCTTACCGCCTTCTCCCCCCGGGAGAAGGTGCCCGAAGGGCGGATGAGGGGAACCCCGAGTTGCCCCAACACTTGATCTGCGAAATGTTAGCGCCATTAGCCACCCTTGGCGGCTTGATATTACAGCCGGCTGGAAGCCGGCGGTCCTTGAGCGCCTGCAAGGCACAGCTACCTGTCCGCCATCTTCTCCCCCTCTCCAAATCTGGAGAGGGCCGATCAGTGGATCGGGGGCAGGGGGGTGAGGTTGTCCGGGCAGGACGGTGAGGTTCTCCTCAAGTTCTCGCCTCTCCCGCCCCATTCATTCTTGACTAACTGACTAAACTAATGCTATAATGAGGCGAACGAAATCACAGCCCGTTGCAGCCCACACACAGCGCGGGTCTTTTGGAGATGGGACGATGGCCAAGGAAAACATCCAGATAGACATTACCGGCATGACGTGCGCCAGTTGCGCGCGCACCGTCGAACGCACGCTCGAACGCACCACAGGAGTGGACGACGCCAGCGTCAACATCGCTACCGAGCGGGCCTCGGTGACATTTGACCCCACCGTCGTTCAGGTGGCCGACCTGATCAAGCGCATCCAAGATAGCGGCTATGGTGCGCGCACCGAGCGCGTTATGCTGCCCATCGGCGGCATGACCTGCGCCGCCTGCGTGCGGCACGTCGAGCGGGCCTTGTCCAAGATAGAGGGCGTCACTTCGGTCAACGTGAACCTCGCCACCGAGCGCGCCGCCGTGGAATATATCGCCGGTGTAGCCACCCTGGACGCAATGGCCCAGGCCGTGGTCAACGCGGGCTATGAGGTGTTGGAAGAACAACCGGACGCCGTACTGACCGAGGAAACCGACCCAGAAGTGGTCAAGCGCAATCAGGCCCGCCAGCGCATGACCGTAGCCTGGTTGCTAACCGCGCCCGTGATGGCGCTCATGCTGCTGCACATGGCCTTTGGCATCGCCTGGCCCAGCATGATGGCGGTGGAAATCGCCCTGATAGTCCTTTCGCTGCCCGTGCTAGCCTGGCCTGGCCGTCCGACCTTTCGCTCGGCCTGGAGTTCGCTTACCCACGGCAGCGCCAACATGGACGTGCTAATTGCAATGGGCACGACAGCCTCCTGGATCAGCGGGCCGGTGTCCCTCTTTACACCCATTGCCAGCTATGCGGCAGTCTCCGCCATGATCATGGCGATTCACCTGACAGGGCGCTATATCGAGGCCAACGCCAAGGGGCGCGCCTCGCAGGCCATCCGCAAGCTGTTGCAATTGGGGGCCAAAACCGCCCACATCCTGGTGGATGGTCAGGAATATGAGGTGCCTCTGTCGCAGGTCAAGGTGGGCGACGTGATGGTTGTGCGCCCAGGGGAGAAAATCCCCACGGACGGCCTGGTGACGGCGGGCGAAAGCGACGTGGACGAATCTATGGCAACCGGCGAATCCATGCCCGTGCTCAAGACCGTGGGCAACGAGGTAATCGGCGCGACGGTCAACCAGACCGGCCTGCTGCATGTGCAGGCCACTCGCGTGGGCGCGGACACCTTCCTGGCCCAGGTGGTGCGCATGGTGGAGGAAGCGCAGGGCACCAAGGTGCCCATTCAAGAGTTCGCCGACCGGGTGACGTCGGTGTTTGTGCCGGTGATCATCGGGGTTGCCGTGCTGACGTTGGTGGGCTGGCTGTTCTTTGGCGGCACGCTGAACGCGATTCTCGCGCCCGTGCAGGCGGTCTTGCCCTGGGTAGACCCCACGCTGACGACGGCCACGCTGGCGCTGGTCGCTACCATCTCTGTGCTGGTCATCGCCTGCCCTTGCGCGTTGGGCCTGGCAACCCCCACCGCCTTGATGGTGGGCAGCGGCATAGGGGCCGAAAACGGCATCCTGATCCGCCACGGCGCGGCCATTCAGACGATGCGGAATGTGCGTATGCTCGTGTTCGACAAGACCGGCACGCTGACGCTGGGCAAGCCCCAGGTCACTGACGTGATAGCTCTGCGCGGCGACTCACGCGAGCTACTCAACAAGGCAGGCTCCGCCGAGACTGGCTCCGAGCACCCCATCGGGCGGGCCATTCTGGAGTATGCCCGCTCGCACGGGGCGACAGTCGAAACGCCTGAGACATTTGAGGCGCTGCGCGGCAAGGGGGTATCCGCCCGCGTGCAGGGGCACGATATTCTGGTGGGCAATGCCCGCCTGATGCGCGAAGCGGGCGTGGATATTGCCGCCGGTGAAGTTGAACTGGCCCGGCTCGAAACCGAAGCCAAGACGGCCATGTTCGTGGCCGAGGACGGCCAGCTAATCGGCGTGCTGGCCGTGGCCGACCCGATCAAGCAGGAGACAGCAGACACCATCGCCGCGCTGCACAAGCTGGGCCTGCAAACGGCCATGCTGACCGGCGACAACCAGCGCACGGCAGAGGCCATTGCCCGGCAGGCGGGCATTGACCACGTGGTAGCCAACGTGCTGCCCGACGGCAAGGTGGCCGAGATTCAGCGCCTGCAAGAGCAATACGGCACGGTGGCAATGGTGGGGGATGGCATCAACGACGCTCCCGCCCTGAGCCAGGCCAATGTGGGCATCGCCATCGGCACGGGGACCGACATCGCCATCGAGGCGGCGGACATTACCCTGGTGCGCGGCGACCTGTGGGGAGTGGTCAGCGCCGTCAAGCTGTCGCAGGCCACCTTCCGCAAGATCAAGCAGAACCTGTTCTGGGCGTTCTTCTACAACCTGATCATGGTTCCGCTGGCTATGCTGGGGCTGCTCCACCCCGCGCTGGCCGAGATCGCCATGGCGACCAGCTCAATCACCGTGGTGACAAACGCGAACCTGCTGCGCCGGGTGGATATTCGCGGCCGCTAGCCGCACACCGCCGCACGCGGCACACAATATGCGACGCGCTCGTCAACGGGTCGCCCCGCTGGCGAGCGTGTCGCATATTGCGTATCGCTATTGCGTGTCGCATGTTGCGTGTCGCGTATCGCGTATTTCTCTTTCAGCCCCTCGCCGCTTGCATTTGCGCCGCAGTTCGTCCACAATGCGAGCAACAGAACGCACACAACCCACACACCTATCAGGCACCACGGAGGGAAACGCATGAATATCCAGGTTCAGGCAGAGCATGGGATCATTTGCAGCCTGCCCCATCATCCACTGGGCTATTTCGGCTGGCCCAGCGTCGCCCGCTGGGGCAACAAGCTGGTGGCCGCCGTCTCCGGCCTGCGCTCGCAGCATGTCTGCCCCTTTGGCAAGACGGTGCTGTTCACCAGCGACGACCAGGGCCGCACCTGGTCCGCCCCGCAGATCGTCAACGATAACCCGCTGGATGACCGCGACGCGGGCGTCATATCGCCGGACGGCGTGGGCCTGCTGGTAAGCTGGTTCACCAGCGACACCCGCCGATATGTCGAGTCGATGCGGTCGTCCTATGGCGAGGAAGTGGATAGCTGGCAGCCGATCCTCTCCCTGTGGACCGACGAACTGGTGAAGCAGTGGCTGGCCTCGTGGGTGCGCCTCAGCCCCGACGGGCGCAACTGGGGCGCGCCGATTCGCGTGCCCGTCAGCACACCCCACGGCCCCATCCGCCTGCATGACGGCAGCCTGCTATACCTGGGCAAACGCATGTATACCCAGGACTCGTACCAGGCCGAAGGGGCCATCCAGGCCATCCGCAGCACCGACGGCGGCCAGACGTGGGAGGAACTGGGCAAGGTTCCCCTCAGCGAGGGGACGTACCACTCGAACTTGCACGAACCGCACGTCGTCGAGCTGGCTTCCGGCGCGTTGCTGGGCCTCATCCGCTACCAACACAGCGACGAGGGCAAGAACCATCTCCCCTTTTCCATCTTTCAGACCGAGTCGGCGGACGGTGGCCGCACCTGGACCCCGGCCCGCCCGCTGGGCGTGCACGGCTCGCCGCCCCACGTAATGCGCCACTCTTCCGGCGCGTTGGTATGCGTCTATGGCCGCCGCAAAGTGCCCTACGGCCAGCGCGCCATGATCAGCCGGGACGACGGCCAGACGTGGGACACGGACTATATCCTGCGAGACGACGGCCCCGACAGCGACCTGGGCTACCCCGCCACCGTGGAACTGGACGACGGCTCGCTGTTCACCGTGTACTATCAGAAGCTGGCCGCCGGGGAGAAATGTTCCCTGCTGTGGACACGCTGGGAATTGCCCGCGTGAGGGCAAAGCCATAGGCAGTTGAAACTGCACCAACCAATTGCCTCGCCAACAAGTTGGCGCCGCCATGATGAGTTTCAACAAAATAGCTCGGTAACCGAGGCAGTGCTGGCCTTGCTGCTGCTCGTTCGGCTCAGCCAGCGGCATATATGCCGAGGAATGAATTCCCAGGCTGCGGAAAACAGAAACCCGTTAAAACGGGTTGGCTATTCTGTAGTGCACTTTACTTTTTCAAGCGCCAGCCTGGCACTTTAGTGCTAGGCGTTCGGCGCGGGCCGCAGCCACAGCGGGTTAACCAGATTAATATTCAAAATTCATCATGGCGCGCCCACCTTCGTGGACTGGTCTGCAGTCGCCGAAGGGCGACGCGCCAACTAGTTGGCGATGCAACGGTTGCCGCGGTTTCGACGGCCCATCCCAATGACTGATGTCACGGAGTAAGAGATGACTGAAAGCTCGACGCGGCGCGGCCCATTCCGCGCCGCCGTGCCTCTGGCGCTGGTTATCTTGGTGCTGGCGCTCGTGCTCGCGCGCGAGTTGTGGCTGCCCCTGCTCGCCCGCGTGTTGATCGTAGACCAGCCCCCCAGCCACGCGGACGCCATCCTTGTGCTGGGAGGGGGCGACGGCTCCCGCCAGGATCGCGCCATCGAGCTATACCAGCAAGGCTATGCCCCGCTGCTCATCTCCAGCGGCGAGTCTCCCCTGCTCCCCGATTTTGACGCTTCTTTTGCCGTCCTGGGCGCGGACTATATGGTAGCACGAGGCGTGCCCCGCGAGGCCATCCTGCTGATGGAGCAAACCACCAGCACGCAGGAAGAAGCCGCCCAGAGCCTCCAACTCGCCCGCGAGCAGGGCTTGACCTCGCTGCTGGTCGTGACGGACCACTACCATACCCGCCGCTCGTGGCTGACGTTTCGTCGCGCCTACCGCGACTCGGGCATTGCGGTGAGCATGGTCGCCGCCACGCCCCAATGGTTCGACGCTGCCCACTGGTGGCAAAGCGAACGCTCGCTGCTGGCCGTCATCGAGGAATACGAAAAGCTCGTGTACTATCTTCTAAGGGGCTATATCCCATAGCGCCGCCGAAACGCAAAAAGCAGGAGGAGTGGGGCATACTCCTCCTGCTTTGGTAGTCGCGCCTTTCGGCCAGACCCTACAGGTCTTGGTTATTTCGCGACTCGATCAGCCCCTTGGCCCGCGCAATGAACTGCTCCACGGGCATCGCCCCCAGGTTCTCGTTCGTTCGCAGCCGCACGGCCACCGCGTCGCTTTCCGCCTCGCGATCCCCGATGACCAGCATGTACGGGATTTTCTCCAACTGGCCCTTGCGAATCTTGGCGTTCATCCGGTCGCCGCTGTCGTCCAACTCGACACGCAGCCCCGCCGCCTTGAGCCGGGCATACACCTGCTCCGCGAACTCGTGGTGACGGTCCGCAATGGGGATGATCTTGGCCTGCACGGGGGCCAACCACACAGGGAACGCCCCGCCATACTGCTCGATCAACACGCCAAAGAACCGTTCCAACGAGCCGAGCAGCGCCCGATGCACCATGTACGGCTGGTGCTGCTGGCCGTCCTCGCCCACGTAGGTCATGCCAAACCGCTCCGGCTCGTTAAAGTCGAACTGGATGGTCGTCATCTGCCATTCGCGGCCCAGCGCATCCTTGATTTTCAGGTCAATCTTGGGGCCATAGAACGCTCCGCCGCCTTCGTCCACCTCATACGGCACACCCTCGGTGTCCAGGGCCTTGCGCAGCGAATCCTTGGCTTGTTCCCAGCGCGCCTCTTCGCCCACCGACTTTTCCGGGCGCGTCGCCAGATACGCCTTGATATCATAGAACCCAAACGCGTGCCACAACTCCAGCGAGAACCGCAGCACTTCCAGAATCTCGTCCTCGATTTGCTCCGGCGTGCAGATGATGTGCGCGTCGTCCTGCGTGAACCCGCGCACCCGCAACAGCCCGTGCAGCACGCCGCTCCGCTCATAGCGGTAGACCGTGCCCAGCTCTGCCCAGCGCAGCGGCAGATCACGGTACGAGCGCGTCTGCGTCTGGTACACCATGATGTGGAACGGGCAGTTCATCGGCTTCAGGTAATAGTTCTGCTCGTCAATGGTCATCGGCGAGTACATACCTTCCTTGTAAAAGCCGAGATGCCCCGACGTCTCCCACAGCCATTCGCGCCCGATATGCGGCGTGTACAGGATATCATAGCCGCCCGCATAGTGCCGCTGCCGCCAGAAATCCTCCACGATCACCCGAATCCTGGCCCCCTTGGGGTGCCAGTAGATCAGGCCCGGCCCGGCCTCCTCGTGCGTGCTGAACAAGTCCAGCTCGCGGCCCAGCCGCCGGTGATCGCGCCGCTCCATCTCCTCCAAGCGGTTCAGATACGCCTGGAGCTCTTCCTTGCTAGGCCAGATCGTGCCATAGATACGCTGCAACATGGGCCGGTGCTCATCGCCGCGCCAATAGGCCCCCGCCACGTTGAGCAGCGCAAAGGCGTTGTGCCGCAGCTTGCCCGTGTCCTCCACGTGCGGCCCACGGCACAGGTCAACGAAATCGCCGTGCCGGTAAATCGTGATCTTTTCTCCCTCCGGCAGTTCCTCGATCAGTTCCAGCTTGTACGGCTGGCCCTGAAATAGCCGTCGGGCCTCCTCACGCGAAACCTCCTCACAGACAAAGGGCTTGCGCTCCTTGATGCTTTCCTTCATCTTTTCGGTGATCTTGGCCAGGTCATCCGGAGTCAGAGGACGGGGCAGGTCGAAATCATAATAGAACCCGTTTTCGATGGCCGGGCCAATGCCGAGCTTGGCATCGGGGAAAATCTCTTTCACCGCCTCAGCCATCACGTGTGCCGCAGAGTGCCTCAGAATATCCAGCTCTGCTTGCTCCTTCTTTTCCATTTTGGTCCTCCTCGTGCGAAAATAATGCCGAGCGCCGACGCCGTTCGGCCATCAGCGCGCTCTCATCTCTGATAGGCCCCGCCGAAACCCCGCGTTTCGGCAACAAAAAAAGACCTGTCGCCTTGGGGCGAGAGGTCTCCTGTGCTCGCGGTTCCACCCAAATTCCGTGGTGCGCGCCGCCCAGCGCGGGCGTCGGCATCACGCTCGTGGTAGCCGTTAACGGGGCAACCCGGGGCACTATAATAGGACTGGTCGTCCGTTCCAGCGCCGGTTCACAGGGGGTTTTCGCTGCCTTCCGGTCGTGGAGGCTCTCAATCGGTGACCTCCGCTCCCTGTCGCCTTTCGCGCAGCTACTCGTCCTGATCGCAACCTTTCATAGCCGGTGAATTCACTCCCCGACCAATTCGATTGTAAATAGTATAGCACAAAGATCGAACAGTGCAAGTCCCGACTTGTACATCAACCAGCCGGGGCGTGTCATCTTGCGCCATGTTGCGCCAACCAGATGGCAACCTTGACAGGAATCTAGCCCTATACTATAATCCGCCTGATGGCCTAGAGTACTTGCCTTGGGAGCGTTCTTTCGTCTTCGGGTTAGGTCGGCCACCATTCAGACGACGGAGGCTGGAATGGGTCGCTTGCAGACCCCAACAATGATGCAATCAATCGGATTATTGCCACTCATTCAACTGGAAGGATCCCCCTCTTCCGGGGTTCAGCCAGCCTCCGGTTTTCCACACCACACATTGCCGAGCAACAAGCTCGTTCGGTTATATTAGTTGTTTTCGTCGGGCATCGAGAAGTTAGCCGTTCGCCCTTGCTTGTAATTGTCTCAGCACCACCAATCTTGTAGATAAGCTATCCTGGCTTTTAAGGGTCCATATATTTCGTCGGTGCGTCCCCAGTAAACCAGGGGGACTGGGCATCCAGTTGCGAGCAATACCTTATTCGCTAATCTTCAGGACATGTTATGTCACCCTATTGTTGCTTGCTCTGTGTTTTGCCCTGCTTCTCTGCTCGCGTAATCCCCCAAAGGCCAAAGGATGGTTTGACTCCCAAATAGACCTGGATAGGGAG
>JAAYXX010000451.1 GCA_012515695.1 Chloroflexota bacterium | reverse complement strand
GGCGTCAATGCCCACGCAGCCTGTGCCGTAGGAGGCAATATGGGAAGTCTGTGGGATCCGCGAGCACTCTACAGAAACTATCAAGAAGTGGCTGGCGCGCCACCGTCCACTGACTGGGCCAGGGCGTACACCGGCGGGTCCACGCCGTCCCCCCAGCCAACCGAGGTTGGCGAGACCCCCGGAAGGGGAGGCTGGGTCAACAATGACGATCGTGCCTGGAACCATGGTGTGTGGATTGACCATGACGCAGCGGCTCGTGCCTGGGCGAGCCTGAACCAGAATGCGGCGCTCACCCGCGAGCAGATCGCGGCGCAGCGAGCGATGCAGCACGAAGAGCTGGGCTACAACTTTTACGACCTACTAGCCAGGTACGCCCAGGGGCCACGCAACTGGCTACAGTACGCGAACATTCTGGGCTCCATTCAGGGGTCGCCGGCGACCGACTGGATGCAGAAAGCCTGGGGTGGTGCAGCGCAAGCGATGCCTCAGTTTGGCGCGCTAAACTGGGACGACCTGGTGAACAACAGCTACCTGGACATCTGGGAAAAGCTGGGGGTGAACACCGGCGGGGCTGGGAACAGCAACCCCCAGGGGCAACGCCCCACGCCAGGGACCGCCAGCACGCAGGCGTACAACTACGATCCGCACCGCATGTCGGGGGCCAACTGGGCCAACATGCAGGACTCGGACCGCGAGATGCTATACGGCTTTCTGGGGCAGATGGGAATGCGGCCAGAGGAGTGGACCGCCATGTTCCAGAAGAGCTTGCCGAAAGTTGCCGGCGTCAGTCCAACCACAGTCTGGTAGGTGTAGATGGCCAAGTTCTGGGAAGTCGAGCCCGAGGAAGAATACAACAGCCGCGAGCGACAAGAAATCCTTGCCGAGCTAAACCGGGCGGTACAGCCGTCCCGGTCTGGCTTTGCGCCCGAGCCACCCGCGCCGGGGCAGGGGCCACTTTCTGGTCTTGGCGAGATGGTGAATCCACTGCTCGGCCAGATGGGGCTACCCACTCCTATGCCGCCCGGCCAACCGATTCTTCAAGACCCGGGCCGAAGGGACGGGCCCCAGAGCGTGCCGCTGGGGTTCCCGCCGCCTACCGTCTTTGGGCAACAGCTTCCCACCTTGCCGACTATGCCGGCCGAGCGGACGATGTCGCCGTCGCCCATGATGCAACCCGGGACGATGATGCCGATGCCACAGCAGCCGCCGCAGATGATGGGGCCGGCACAATCGCCCGAGGCGGCCTGGGCGCAGCACACCTTGTCGATGCAACCCCAGCGCGAGGGGCCCCTGTGGGGGCCGCGCACCACGCCGGCCACCGCGATGATGCCACCGCGCATTCCCGAGCCCGGGCCGGTGGATCCCCATCGACAACCACAGCGTACCCGTGCAGAACAGTCCTGGCATATCGTAAACCCCTTTGCCCTGCCGGCGTCCGTGGATGACCCCGACAAGCCGCAGATACTGCGTAAGGCGGCCGGGCTTGTGCCTACCGTAGCGATGGTACGGTCGTTGAAGAAAGGGATATCGCCCGAGGATCAGCGTCTCTATGTGCCCGGCGACACCCATGCGTCACTGTTTGAACGCGAGTTCGCCGAGATGCGGGGCGAGAACCCCTTTACGGCAGAAACGCCCCTGGGCGACATTCAGCGCGACGTGATCAACGATCCCGAGCGCAACGGCCTGATCGACCAGGGCGAAGCCATACTCCGCCACATGGTGGGGCTGGACTACGAAAACCGACCCCTGTCCTGGCTGGCGCGCAGACTATCGGACTTTGGACGCACCATAGTCGAGCCGGTGTCTGCGGAGATCTATGCGGCGCTGGACAAGGACGTACCGTCCTATACCACGCAGGCGCTGCTTGGAACTGGCGACTATGCCGATGCCACGCTAGACGAACGCATCCGGATGGTGTACCAAGCCACCAACCCGTTGGTCATAACCGCCAACTCGCTCTATCGCTGGATCACCGAGGAAACGCCCCCCTGGTCGCTTAATGATCCCAGAGAGCGCCAAATCGCCGAGTTTGTCTTGCAGCAGCAGATGGGCGATCCCCTTGCTGGCGGGGTGGCCTGGGTGACAGATCCCTTTGGGCTAGTTGCAGACATCATTATCACCGGGGCGCTGTTCCTGGGTGGCGGCGTAACCGCCCTGCCCAAAGCGGCCCAGACGGTCTACAAGGTCTACAGTGTGCTGAACAACATCGACCTGTGGGCTTATCGCGCCTCGCTCAGCGGCGAGGGGGCGGTCCAAAACCTGGGCATGTCCATGGTGATGAAGGGCGCGCCCAAGCTGGTTGGCAAGCTAACCGATATCAGTATCGACAAGTTTACCGGGGCGCAACTAGAGCCAGGCAAGAGGAACTATATCTACCAGGCCATCCGCGAGATGGTTGACCAGCTAGACGAGAGCCAACTGAAAAAGTGGGACGGGCCCATCGAGACAAAGCGCCACAACGCCGCCATGGAAATATTCAACAACATGCAGCGAGCGGCCAAGAAACTGAACGCGGCGTCGCATGAAGGACAACTGAACGACGAAGAGTTGGCGAGCGCCTACGACTCGATTGTCAACGCCGCTGTGCGCCAGACGTTCGAGCTTACACCACGCCAGTCAATGGGGCCCGCCGGCATGGCGGCTGCGGCCAAGCCGCTCTATCCCGACCTTTGGGAGAGGATGACGCTGGATCCCAACGAGGCTGGGCAGTTACTGAAAGACGTCATGGCCGAGGGCGACGCCTTCAAGCTCGATATCCTGCTGGCAATGATGCAGGTTATCAGCGACCAGATGGATGACCCGCAGATCAAGAGCCAGTGGACCGGCCTGATCACGCTGGCAGAAGCCAAGCTGAACACCTATACGCCCACACAGAAAAAGATGGCAACGGACGAGGCGATCCGTCGAATGCAGAAGCGAGCCAAGCTGGCCGAGTTCGAAGCCAAGAAGGCGG
>JAAYXX010000450.1 GCA_012515695.1 Chloroflexota bacterium | reverse complement strand
GCGTGCCAGCAAGCTGGCTCAGTCGCCCTTCGGCGACTGGCTCCCTAGCCTGCGAAGGCAGGCTTTGCAGATGTTGGTGCAGTTTCAACTGCCTACGCGATGGCACAGCGGGTTACCCAGATAAATAGTTAAAAATCACAAGCGGGTTAACGGGTGTTTAGTGCACTTGGCATTTTACTTTAGACCAGCCCGGCACCTTCAGTGCTGGGCGATATTACAGGGATTGGCGGGAATCTAACTGGCCCGGCTTACAGGAGGGGCAACGTCCACAGCAGTATCGAGACAACAATCACCAATGCCCTTTTGCTCTTGACCATGTCAGATCCCCTTTCTCCTTTGGTTCATGCGCCCATTATGCATTGCCCAGGTTACAAGCGGGTTAACGCCAGGTACACAAATCATAGACCCTACCAGGTCACGCAAACTACTCAGCCAGTCGGACGTAACAGCCATTGCGATGAGCGGTTGAAACCGCAGCAACCATTGCGTGCCAGCAAGCTGGCTCAGTCGCCCTTCGGCGACTGGCTCCCTAGCCTGCGAAGGCAGGCTTTGCAGATGTTGGTGCAGTTTCAACTGCCTACGAGATGGCACGGCGGGTTACCGAAGTGTTTTGTTAACCTTCATCAATCGCCTATCATCATGGCTGTTGCCGAACTATTTTTCGAACCTTCATTCTATCCTGTTACAGCAAATCCACGTACTCCTGCTTCAGGATGTCTTCTGGCTCGGCGCCCAGAATGTGCAGCAGTTCTGAAATCAGGCCCGCCTTGCGGATCGCGTCCTGCCGCGACCACGTGCGGCTCTTGATTTCCACGTAGGGCTGCTTCTGCGGCGGCTGCTGGATGCGATCCAGGTTCACGGCGAAATCCACGCCTTTGTAACGGATATGGAACCGCTCGCGATGCTTGACGATCTCGCGCTCGGCGGCGGGCTGGAAATACTCCCGGTAGAAGCGCAGGCTGCGGGTCGCCGGGGCCGTGTAGCGCGAGCGACTGAGCACGACGCTATCCTCATACTCGGCCTCCCTGCTGGGGCCGGTCAAGGTCAGGTTATAGATGGGATGCACCGTGCCGTCGGGCTGGATGACGTTATCCTCACGATAGCGCAACCGCCCCTGGGCCGGGTCCTCAAAGAGGAAATAGGTGTCGTACTGATCGCGAGAGGTGTGCGCGGTGATCAGAATATCGGGATGATGCAGGCCCTGCTCGAATATTTGCGGGTCGCGCAGAGTGCCCTTGACCTGCACCTCAAAGGTTTCCTGCTGCTCCAGCCCGCCGATAGCCAGCAGCTTGTCTTGCACGCTCTTTTCTCGCGCCACGAAAAAGCGGTTGATGCGCTGGGCCACGGTATTGGCCTGTTCGATGACCTGCCGCTCGTCCACCGTCAACAATGCCCGATCGCGCACCACCATCCGCCCGTTGACCAGCACATCCCGCACGTCGCAGGCTTTAGCGGCATACACCAGCCGGGAATAGATATTGCGGCCCGTCGTATCGAACGGGGGCACAGAATGCAGCCGGGTCATATCCACCACGATCAGGTCGGCGCGTTTGCCCACCTCCACCGAGCCGATCAGGTGGCCCAGGTGCAGGGCTTGCGCGCCATAGATCGTCGCCATTGCCACCGCTTCGATGGCAGGCACTACCACGGGGCTGTGCGTGACTCCCTTGGGCAACAGGGAGGCCAGCCGCGTCTCCTCGAACATATCCAGGTCGTTATTGCTGGCGCAGCCGTCCGTTCCCACGCCCACAGACAGGTGTTGCTCTAGCATCTCGGCCACGGGGGCGACGCCGCTGGCCAGCTTGAGGTTGCTGGTCGGGTTATGCGCCACGCCCACCCTGTGGGCCTGCATAATGCGGATTTCCTCGCTGTTCACATGGACGCAGTGGGCCGCGACCACTTTGGAGTCCAGCACGCCCTGGTCTTGGAGCCAGCGCACAGGGCGCATGGCGGTGGCCGCCACCCAGTTCTCCACCTCGTCCGATGTCTCGGAAACGTGGATCAACTGCGGCACGTCGTACTTGCGGGCCAGAGCAGTGGTCTCTTGCAGGATGGAGGGTGTGCACATATAGATGGAATGCGGCGCGGGAACGGCCACGATCAACTCGTGGCCCTGCCAATGGCTGAGGAAATCGGCGGTATATTGCAGGCTCTCCTCATAGCTGCCCGCGTCGGGCGTGGGGAATTTCATGATGGTTTCGCCGCACACGCCGCGCAGCCCCGCCTGCACCGCGGCCCAGGCAACTTCTTCTTCGTGATAGTACATATCGGCAAAGCAGGTCGTTCCGCCGCGCAGCATCTCGGCGCAAGAAAGCAGCGTGCCCAGGAAGGCGAACTCGGGATTGACAAACTCGCGCTCCACCGGCAGGATATAGCCGTGCAGCCACACGTCCAGCCGCAGGTCGTCGGCCAGGCCGCGCAAGAGGCTCATGGGCATGTGGGTGTGTGTGTTGATCAGCCCCGGCATAATCACTTGATCGGCGCAATCCACCACCTGGTCCGCGACATAGGCGGCGTCCAGGGCATCCACCGGCCCCACGGCCACGATGGCGTTGCCCCGGATAGCTACCGAGCCGGGGGCATATACCTGGCGGGCGGCATTCATGGTCAACACCGTGCCGCCGCGCAGCAGGATGTCTACCTTTTCCGACGCGTTCGCCGTTTTGGGTTGGTCGGTCATCGCTTATCGTTCTCCTTCGCGTATCGCTGCAATCTCTTGCGCGTCATAGCCGCGGCCAAGCCTCCCGCACCCCCGGCCCTCCGGGCTTGTGGAGGCGTTGGCCCGGCATCTATGACGGTTGCCGCCAAAGATGGCGGCGGTCCAAAGAAGAGCGTGCCATCCCCTGGACCGCCAGCATCCCTGCTGGCCTCTGCGCGGGTTTGGGCCGCCAAGGATGGTGGCGGTCCAATTCCCTCCTCCTCATGGATAAGGCGTCTGGCTCGGCAGGATGCCGGGAATGAGAGCCTAGTCGGTGCAAAAACGGTACGCGATCTCGCCCAGGATGTGCAGGGCAAAGGGCAGGTTCTCTATCCAGACGCGCTCGTTGTTCGCGTGCGGCCCCGCTCCCTCTACCCCTTCGGGCAAGGGGCGGCTGGGCACAAACCCATACACGGGTATCCCCAGGGATAGCAGGTGCTTGGCGTCGGTGGCCCCCTGGCACTGCCACGGGATCACCTGCGCGTTGCACTGTTCCGCCACTACCTGGCTGATGGTCTGGAAAATGGGCGCGTCGGTGGACGACTCGGACCCCTGAGCATACTGCCGTTCGTAGATCTCGATTTCAACCTTGTCGTTGCTCACCCGGTCGCGCAACTGTTGCAGGAACCCCCGCGACGTCTGGCCGGGCAAGATGCGCCCGTCGAGATAGGCCGTCGCCACTGGCGGGATCACGTTGATATAGCGAGGGTCGCCAGCGCGCAGGCCCGTCACGGAAACGGTGTCATGGAACATCGGGCGATAGCGTTCGATGCCGTCCTGGTCAAAGCCAGCAGCAGCCATCGCTTCAGGGATTTTCCCCTGGTCGAGCAGGGCAACCGTGCGCTCCATCGCGTCCGCCGAGCGAGCAGAGGCAATCATGGTGAGCGCCACGCGCATGGTGTCGATCACCCGCGCCTCCAGGTAGCCATCGCCGATTTGGTTCAGGGCGCGAGTCAATTGCAGGGTGGCGATATCGCGCCGGGGGTGCGAGCCGTGCCCCCCTTTGCCGCGAGCCGTCCAGACGGTGCGGCA
Source organism: Chloroflexota bacterium (assembly GCA_012515695.1). Taxonomy (GTDB): domain Bacteria; phylum Chloroflexota; class Anaerolineae; order UBA1429; family UBA1429; genus JAAYXX01. The sequence continues at coordinate 7,726 of JAAYXX010000450.1, read as the reverse complement.
GACGCCCTTTTCCGCCGACTGGCAGGTGTAGAACAGGTTATCCCCCACCTGAAGGGAACTGCCGCCCCCCTCGTTGATGGCGCAGGCCACGTCGAACAGCTCTGGCCTATGCTGCACCAGCCAGCCCATGCCCCAATCGCCCCCCTGTTCCTCATCGGCGGTCGCCATCATGACGACGTCGCGCTTGAGGGGTTGGCCCAGCCGGGCCAGGGCCAACATGATGACCGCGCTGATGCCGATCATGTCCTTCATATCGGTGGAGCCGCGCCCCCAGATAAAGCCGTCGTGGATTTCGGCGGCAAAGGGAGGATAGCTCCAATCAGATGGGTTGGCGGCCACCACATCCAGATGCCCCATGAGCACCAGCGGCTTTTTCTCGCCCGTGCCGCGCAAACGGGCCACCAGATTGCCCCGCCCAGGGTGCGGCTCGATGATCTCTGTTTCGATGCCCACAGGCGACAGCAGGTCCGCCAGATAACGGGCGGCCTCAACCTCGTTGCCCGGCGGGTTGGTGGTGTCGATTCGCACCAGGTCACGCACGATGTCGATCAACCGGTCTTCCAATCCCTGAAAGTCTAGCGGCATAGTATCCCTCCTGTGTTTCGCCCAGATTAACACATCCGCCGTTGCGCGGCAAGAGGAATCGCGAAATGTACCCGAGATGGCTAACAAAAGCTAGAGACTGCGCTACTCTATGCTTTATTCTACGTATATAATCGCGGACGAGAAACGAAACTATGCTGCTATCAAGGCTACGACAAGAGACCGCGCGCGCGAATGAACGCGTGCGCGGATGATGTGGAAAGGAGTGCTATGACAGAATCTCATCCCTCGCCTGAACCGTTCGAGGTGCAGCCTCAACCAAACAGGCGAATGCGCCCCGATGAGCAGCCGCATCGGGAATACCGCTCACTTTTCTGGCCCGTCGTGCTGATCGGCGCGGGGGTCGTGCTGCTGTTGGTCAACCTGGGCTTGCTGCCTGCGTTTTCCTTCTGGCAGTTGTGGCGGCTGTGGCCCATCCTGCTGATTGTGACCGGGGTAGACATCCTGTTCGCCCGCCGTTTGCCGATAATAGGCGCGCTGCTGGGCGTCGCAGTCATCGCCGGGGTTGTGCTCCTGCTCGCCACAGGCCCGCTGCGGTTCCAGGAGAGGGCTGATCTGCCTGGGTTTGCCTTGTTCCAAGGGGGCAATGAAACCCAGCAGCAGAGTTTTTCCGAACCACTGGGGAATGCCCGCTCGGCTCAGATAGACCTGGACCTGGCATCGCCTCCCACGACGGTGACGGTGTTGGAAGATTCGGCCAATCTCGTCGAGGCGGACATCCTCTACGCGGGAGTCGTCCGATGGCGCGTGTCTGGCGATACCGACAAGCGGATTGTGCTGGATAGCGAGGGTGTAACCCAGTTTTTCCCCTGGAACTGGGATGGACGCAATTTCCACTACGATGTGCGCCTCAGCCCGCAGGTGCCCACGACGCTGAACATAGACGCCGGTTCGGGGCCGGTTGCCTTGGATCTGGCCCGCCTGCGCCTGGAAGGGCTGGATATCGAGGGGGGATCAGGGCCAATAGATGCATCGCTGCCCGCTACCCGTCAAGAGATCGCCATTGATGGCGGGTCTGGCCCGGTGAATCTGGAACTGCCCGACGAGGTGGACGCTACCCTGGACCTGCGTATGGGTTCCGGGCCGGTAGAGGTACGGGTAGGGGAGGATGTGAACCTGGTGCTGCGCCTGCTAGATGGCGGCAGCGGCCCGCTGATCGTGCGTGTTCCGCAGGATGCGCCGGTGCAGGTGGAGGTGCGCGATGAGGGCACGGGGCCGGTGAGCCTGCCCCGCGATTTCGAGCGGGTCAGCAGCGATGAGGACGAGGAAGAGGGCGTCTGGGAGAACCCTCGCTTTGCCTCCGCTGATCGGCGAATCGTGATCCAGATCAACGACGTGGGTTCTGGCCCTGTGACGGTGGCGTACAGATAGGACGGTATCGGCCAGATGTACAAACTGTCATCGAAATTTGGATGCGGGGCGGGAACTATTAACGGCGTTGTGGCGTCTATTTAATAGAAGGGAGAGAGGGGACCTGGGGAGCAAATGAGTTCACAATGAAGATGATGGCATTCGAATCTACCAAGTTGTCCATGACTTCTGTCCCTGTGGTCATTGCAGTCTTGTTGACCTTGATGCTGGTGTTGGCTGCCCTGTGGGTGGGCACGCAACCCTTGAGCGAGGGCGAGGCCTACGCGGCCTCTGCGTCTGCTAACGCCTTGCTGGCAACGTTCGGCGGCCCAGCATTGCTGGCGAGCTAGAGCGCCCTTTGTTATTATTGATAGTAGAGTTCCTTCCTCATGAAAGCCGGGGCACACGATCTGACCGTGTGCCCCGGCTGCTTGTTCCACGCGAAAAGCTCTGATGCCCGGCGGTTGAAACCGCGGCAACCATTGCATCGCCAGCAAGCTGGCGCCGCCATACATGGCGCGTCCACCTTCGTGGACTCGTTTCCTAGCCGCCGAAGGGCGGCTTCGCAGGGGTTGCCGCGGTTTCAACCGCCCATCCTAATGGCTGTTGTCGAACTATGCCAAGCTCGTCCCCTCAAATCTAAAGCGTTTCCATCCCTGCTTGCACTTGCAAGCCTCGCCGCGATGGTCTATAATATAGTTCGTATCCTAATAGTTAGCTTCCTAACCTTTTTAGCGACCCCAGAGTAAGGACAATCATGGACAAAGCACGAGAACTGGCCGACTCGATCGTGCATCGCTACCTCACGCTGGTTCGCTATCAGCGCTATGTGAGTGACGTCATCCGCAAAGAGTTTGAGGTTTCCGGGCGTCAACTGGCGGTGTTGCGCTATCTTTTGCAATCCAGCCCGCGCAGTGTGGGGGAGATCAGCGCCCTGCTCTATGTGCGCGACGCCACGACCTCCCCTCTGCTAGAGCGCATGGAGCGCGACGGGTACGTCACCCGCCGCCGCTGCTCAAAGGATAACCGCAAGGTACTGATTGAACCCACCGACCTGGGCCGCGAGTTGGCCCAGCGCGCCCCTCTTGGCACCGTCGCGCAGATGCGCGTTAGACTACCGGAGCTACCCGTCGAAGAATTGGAGAGCATAGACGCTGCCCTGCGAAAACTGTCCGAGATCGCCGACGTGGACGAGTCGCTCCTGGATTGAGGAGAAGGAACTGATGAAAGTGATACTGCGCGTATTCGGCTATATGCGCAAATTCTGGCTTGCCGAAGTCGCCGCCTATGCCAGCATGTTGGCTATCAACGGCGTTCGGCTGATCACCCCGCAGCTATACCGCCGCATCGTAGACGTGGGTATTGACCAGGGGCAGATGGATGTGCTGCTGCAATCCGTGTTGCTCCTGCTGGGCATTACCGCCATTCAGGGGCTTTGTCGGTTCGGCGAAGGCTATTTCGCTGAGGGCGTCTCGCAGAATGTGGCCTATGAGATACGCAATGAGGTGTATCGCAAGCTGCAATCGCTGTCGTTCAGCTACCACGATCAACAGCAGACCGGCCAACTCCTCTCCCGCACCACCAGCGACGTAGAGCGCCTGCAGCGCATCACCGGGCGGGGCATCTTGCGGCTGGTTGACGCCGTGATCCTATTGGTGGGTACAACCATCGTGATCGTACGGATGAACCCGCTGCTCTCCGTGTTGGCCCTCGCACTGATGCCCGTGATCGGCATCTATATGCGCCAGTACATCACGAAAATGCACCCCATCTTTCACATTCGGCAGGATCAGATGGCCGACCTGACCGCCCGATTGGAGCAAAACCTGCGCGGCATGGCTGTGGTGCGCGGCTTTGCCCAGGAACCGGCCGAGATCGCGCGCTTTGACGCCGACAACACCACCGTCTACAACACCTCCATGACCGTGGCCCGCGCGGGAGGGTTCACCGGTGCGTTTGTCCTCCTGCTCGCCAGCATCGGCAGCGTGCTCGTCCTGGGTGTGGGCGGCGGGTTGGTCATCAACGATATGCTCACCCTGGGCGAGTTGGTGGCCTTTAACAGCTACATGCTCCAGCTTATTATGCCCGTCCGGCGGCTGGGCACAATCTTTAATATGCTCGGCGAGTCGCAGACTTCGGCAGAGCGCGTGTTCGAGATTCTCGATGCTCGCTCAGAGGTGGAGAACGCGCCAGACGCCGAGAAACTGGGGGACATTCAAGGCCAAGTCACCTTTGAAAACGTCTCTTTTGGCTATCTGGGCACCTCCAAAGTGCTGTCGGACCTTTCCTTCCGCATTGAGCCGGGTCAGGTGGTGGCTCTGCTTGGCCCGACGGGTTCGGGCAAGAGCACCATCGTCAACCTGATCCCTCGCTTTTATGACGTGACCGAGGGAGCCATCAAGATAGATGGCAAGGATATCCGCACAGTAACCATCGAGTCGCTGCGCGAGCAGATCGGGATGGTGTTACAGGAAACCATGCTCTTTGGGAGCACTATCCGGGAGAATATCACGTTCGGCAAGCCCGACGCCACGCAGGAAGAGATCGAGGCGGCCGCCAAAGCGGCTGCGGCCCACGATTTCATCATGTCCATGCCCCAGGGCTATGACACCGAGGTGGGCGAGCGCGGCGTAACGCTCTCTGGCGGGCAGCGCCAGCGCATCGCCATCGCCCGCGCCCTGCTGCTCAACCCGCGCATCCTCATTCTCGATGACGCGACGTCCAGCGTGGACACCGATACAGAGCAACAGATTCAGCATGCCCTGAACCAACTGATGCGGGGCCGCACCAGCTTTGTCATCGCCCAGCGAGTGTCCACCGTGCGTAACGCCGACCTGATCCTGGTGATTGACGGGGGCAAGCTGGTCGCCCAGGGCAAGCACAGCGACCTGATTCGAGAGTCGGGCATCTATGCCGAGATTTACCACCGGCAGCTTAGACCGGAGAACGGGCAACTGCAACATATCGCTTTGGAGGGCAAGGCCGAATGAGCTTTTCGTTTAATCCCGGCGGCTTTCGTGGGCCGCACGTCCATATGCATAACTACCAGGATGTCACCGGCAAAATGTTCGACTGGCGCATCACCAAGCAGTTGTTGCGCTACCTGATCCCCTACAAGCGCCAGATGGCCGAGGGGTTCTTGCTGATGCTGGTGAATTCGGGCCTCGCTCTGCTGGTGCCCTATCTGATCAAGACTACCATCGACGTCTATATCACCGGAGGGGATGTGCAAGGGCTGATCGGCATGTCCGCGGCTATGCTGGCCTCTCACGCGCTGACCTTTGTAGCCAGTTGGCGGCAGACCGTCACCCTGTCCACGGTGGGGAATGAGGTGCTGCGGACCATGCGCGGGCAGCTCTTCAGCCACTATCAGGTGCTCTCGATGAGCTACTATGACAAATATGGCTTTGGGACGCTGATCTCGCGCATGCTGGGCGATGTGGGCGTTATCAACGAACTGCTCTCCAACGGCATCATCAGCATGATCAGCGATGTGCTGATCCTGGTCAGTATCATCGTTGTGATGCTGATCGTTAATGCCCGGTTGGCTCTGCTGACCTTTACCGTGCTGCCGATCATGTTCATCGCCACGCTCATCTTTGCGCGCTATGCCCGCGTGGCCTATCGCCGCACACGAGAGCGAGTCAGCATCCTCACGGGCCGCCTGGCGGAAGACCTGGGCGCTATGCGGGTTATTCAGGCGTTTTCCGAAGAAGATCGCATGAGTCAAGAGTTCGACAAGGTCAACAGCAATACCCGCGACGCTCACATGCACGCCATCACGCTCTCTTCCGTGTTCACGCCCGTGCTCGAGTTTCTCAGCATTGCGGCTACCTGCATCATCTACTGGTTTGGTGGGCGCTCGGTGATTGCCGGGGCGCTTACGCTGGGTACTGTCGTGGCTTTCCTGAGCTACACCAGCCGCCTGTTCCAGCCTGTGCTGGACTTGAGCATGATCTTTAACACCTGGCAGGCGGCAATGGCTGGCGGCGAGCGCGTGCTGGAGGTTCTCAACATGGAGCCGGACATTCAGGACGCGCCCGATGCGGTGGAACTAGAAGATACCAAAGGCCATATCAAGTTTGACCACGTGCACTTTCGCTATGTATCCGACGCGCCTGTCCTAAAGGATGTGTCGTTCGAGATCAAGCCGGGGGACACGGTGGCGTTGGTAGGCCCCACTGGCGCGGGAAAAACAACACTGGCCAGCCTGCTGATGCGCTTTTACGAGGTCAAGCAGGGGCAAATCCTGATTGACGGGATCGACATTCGCCAGATCAAGCTGGCTTCGCTGCGGCAACAACTGGGCGTCGTGCCCCAGGAGCCGTTCCTGTTCCAGGGGTCTATCGCCTACAATATCGCCTTTGGCCGACCCGATGCTACCCGGGAAGAGATCATAGAAGCGGCCAAGGCGGCCAACGCGCACGATTTTATCATGCGCCTGCCCAACAACTATGACACCGAAATCCTGGAAGGCTCGACGAACGTGTCTCTGGGCCAGCGCCAGCTAATCTGCCTGGCGCGGGTGATCCTGGCCTCGCCCAAGATTCTGGTGCTGGACGAGGCCACCTCTAGCGTGGACCTGCGTACCGAGGCGTTGATTCAGGACGCGCTGGAAAGGTTGATGAAGGGGCGTACCTCCCTGGTCATCGCCCACCGGTTGGCTACCGTCCAGCGGGCGGACACGCTGCTGGTCATTGACCACGGGCAGATCGTGGAGCGGGGCAGCCACGCCGAGTTGATCGCCAAGAACGGCGTCTATGCCAACCTGTACCGCACCCAGTTCCTCACCGCCGAAAAGAACCTGCAACAGGCGGAAGTTGAAGCGGCGAGCAGCCCGGAGGAAAAGCTGGCGTAAGGAGGCGATTCTCGTAGCCGCGCTTCCCCCAGCGCGGCTACGGGTTCGTATTTCATCCCCCCACTTTCCCCATTTTGGCATTGACAACCCCCGGCCATACGCTATAATGATCTACGTGAACGATCACGTGAACGGTCACAGAGGCAAAATGAAGCGCACAGTCACCATTCGCGATGTTGCCAAAAAGGCGGGCGTCTCTCGCCAGACTGTCTCGCGAGCCATCAACAGCAAGGACGGCATCAGCCCGGAAACCCGCGAGCGCGTGCTGGCCGTGGCCCGCGAGTTGGGCTATCGCCCCAGCAGCATCGCCCGCAGCCTCAAGACGCATCGCACGCTAACCATCGGCCTGGTAGTGCCCGACATTGCCAACCCCTTCTTTGCCGAGGTGGCCCGTGGAGCCTCCGAAGTGGCCTACAGCATGGGCTATAGCGTGCTGCTTTGCAATACCGACGAGCGCCCCGACCGTGAGCGGGCCATCCTGCGCACGCTAGAAGCCCACCGCGTAGATGGGCTGGTGTTGATCAGTTCGCGCCTCGACGACGACATGCTGGCCGAAGTGACGGACGGCGCGCGCCCCGTGGTGTTGGTCAACCGCTCGCAGCCGCCCCGCCCCGGCGTGGGCTGCGTGCTGGTGAACGACGCCGACGCCGCGTCAACCGCCGTGCGCCATCTGCTGGACCGGGGTCACCGGCAGATCGGCTTTTTAGCGGGCACCCCCGAATCGCGCAGCAGCCGGGAACGCCGCCGGGGATACCTGCGGGCCATGCGCGAAGCGGGCCTCTCGCTGGATGACGACTGGTGCGCCACCTGCGCGCCCAATGTGGAGGGGGGCCGCCGGGCAGCCTACGACCTGTTGCGCCACAAGCCCGAACTGACCGCTTTGCTGGCCTATAACGACCTGGTGGCCGTGGGCGC
>JAAYXX010000449.1 GCA_012515695.1 Chloroflexota bacterium | reverse complement strand
TTTGGCAAGGGGAACGTGGCCTTTACGATGGCTTCTACCTCCGGCACGTACTACTACCGTCAGGCCATTGAAGATGGCGGCGGCAACGTGCAGGAATGGGGCCAGACGATCATCCCGCAGTCTGACCCTGAGAACCCCCAGACGGTGCTCTACGGTGGTAGCTTTGTCGCGTTCAAGTCCACCGAAGCCAAGCAGAAGGCTGCCTGGTTGTTCATGAAGTTCTTCACCGACACCGAGCAGACGGCCCGTTGGGGTTCCGTTTCCGGTTACATGCCGGTGCGCGCCTCGGCGGCGGCTATGATGGACGAGTACTTTGCCGAAGAGCCGATTGCCAAGGAGCAGTTCGACACGATCATGCCGTACGGCTATCCCGAGCCGGGCGTGCGCGGCGAGCAGGAAATCCGCACCATCATCGAGGACATGCTGGTCAAGGTGTTCGAGGGGATCGCGGAGCCGCAAGAAGCCCTGGACGAGGCCGTAGCGGAATCTAACAAGGCGCTGGAATTGGGGCGCGAATAGTCTGCGCGTCTCGGTTCCGCAGCAATAGCAGTATCCTGACCGGTGAGGGATTGCACATGCAATCCCTCACCGGATTGATATGAAACAGGTCTCACCAGTCCGCCCACAGACGTTATCACACAACGCCCTAGACAGGCCAAGGTGCAAGCTTATGCCCCCTATCCTCGAATTACGCGGTATTACCAAAGCTTTCCCCGGCGTCCTGGCTAACGATCACATTGATCTTACCCTGAACGAGGGGGAAATCCTGGCCCTGTTGGGAGAGAACGGGGCGGGCAAAACCACTCTGATGAATATCCTCTATGGCCTGTACGCCCCGGATGAAGGCCAGATCATCATTCGGGGGCAGGAAACCACCATCCACAGCCCCAGCGATGCCATTGCCCAGGGCATCGGCATGGTCCACCAGCACTTTATGCTGGTCCCCCCGCTAACAGTCACCGAGAATGTCATACTGGGCAACGAGCCGGTACACTCGGGCCTCTTTATAGACCGACGCAAGGCGTCCCGGCGCATTCAGGAAATCTCGACGACCTACGGCCTCGACGTAGACCCCCATGCGCGCATTCGCAACCTGCCCGTGGGCGTGCAACAGCGCGTCGAGATCATCAAGGTGTTGTATCGCAACGCCGACATTCTTATTCTAGACGAGCCAACGGCAGTGCTTACCCCGCAAGAGGTAGACGACCTGTTCCAGGTGATTCGCGGCCTGGTCGAGCGGGGCAAGTCGGTCATTTTTATTACCCACAAGCTCAAAGAAGTGCTGACCCTGGCCGACCGGGTGATGGTGTTGCGGCTAGGGCGCATGGTCGGCACGACCCACCCGGCCGAGACGGACGAGAACGCACTCGCCGCGCTGATGGTCGGCCACGAGGTGCAGTTGGAGCTGGACAAAGCGCCCGCCGCCCCCCAGGATACGGTGTTGGACATTCGCGACCTGCGGGTGCTGGATGACCGGCGCGGGCTGGCAGTGGATGGGCTTTCGCTTCAGGTGCGCGCTGGCGAGATCGTCGGAGTGGCCGGGGTGCAAGGCAACGGGCAGACGGAACTCGTCGAGGCGGTGACCGGCCTGCGAGCCGTGAACGACGGGCGCATCTCGATCGCGGGCAAGGACGTCTCACACGCTTCGCCCCGCCAGATTACCGAATTGGGGGTGGCCCACGTCCCCGAAGACCGCCAGCGAGACGGGCTGGTGCTGGATTTTGCCGTGGCAGATAACCTGATATTGAACAACTATTACCTCCCGCCCAACGCCAGGGGAATCGCCCTGCAAGAGAAGGTTATTCAGGAAAACGCCGTCCGGCGGGTAGCCGAGTTTGACATTCGCACGCCGGATATTGACACGCCCGTAGCCAATCTCTCTGGCGGCAATCAGCAAAAAGTGATTGTGGCCCGCGAGTTCAGCCGCCCCATCAAGCTGCTCATTGCCTCGCAGCCCACCCGTGGCCTGGACGTTGGGTCGGTGGAGTATATTCACAAGCGTATTCTGGCGGCCCGCGACGCGGGAGCGGCCATTCTGCTGGTATCTTCGGAATTGGACGAGATCGTGGCCCTGTCCGACCGAATCGCCGTGATGTACAAAGGCCGGTTGACGGGCCTGGTCGACCCCGACGAGGTGACGCGGCAACAACTGGGCCTGCTGATGGCCGGATATGCAAACGACGAGCGCGCGTCCTCTGCAGACGCACCCCAACCGAAGGAGGCACCTTGAGCAGTGTAGAGGGTAACCGAGCAAACCTACCAACCAACGGGCGACAGCGCCCGGCCTCCAGGCCACGTCCCCGCCGGGCCAAGCCCACGGGATGGGCGCAGGGCTTGTTGCTGCCGCTATTGGCTATTTTCACCGCCCTGGTGCTGGGCGGGGCGCTGATCATCGTTACCGACCTGAACGTCATCGCCGCCTTTACGCGCATTCCCCGGCAAGTTGCCGACCCCTTCAGCGATCCCAACACGCAAATCTCTCTGGAAGAGGCGCTCTGGCATCATCCTCCTGAGGTAATCGTGGGCGATCTGGTAAACGTGGACGGGACCGCCCGGCGGGTGGTGGCTGAGGTGGAAAAAGAGCAGGAGCAGATCTCTTTGGAAGAGGCCCGCAAGCTGTACCCCCAACTTGGGCCAGGCGTAACCATCCACCTGAACTTTTTCCAAAAGCCGTCTGTAGGCCCCAAGGCCGCCTGGCAGGCGGTCAGCCGGGCCTATGCCGCCCTGTTCGAGGGGGCCATCGGCAACCCCAGCCGCATGGCGGCGGCGGTGCGCGCCTGGCTGCAAGGCGATCCCTCGCAGTTGCCTCAGGCGTTCTATCCCATCATGGAAAGCCTCGTGGTGGCGACCCCGTATATCCTGGTAGGGTTGGCGGTGGCGCTGTCGTTCCGGGCGGGCCTGTTCAACGTGGGAGCCGAGGGACAATATTTCGTCGGCGGGCTGCTGTGCGTATTTGTGGGACATAGCATCAAGGGGCTGCCGATCTATATTCACCTGCCCCTGACGCTGCTGGCGGGCGTTGTGGGCGGCGGGCTGTGGGGCGCTATCCCTGGCCTGCTCAAAGCGACCACCGGCGCGCACGAAGTGATCAACACCATCATGATGAACTATATCGCCTTTGCGCTGTCCGACTGGCTGCTGAACGGCCCCATGCAGCGGCCCGGCGGGTTCACGCCCGTCTCGCCCGAAATACAGCCCAGCGCCATGCTGCCCTCGCTCTTCCCCAGTCCCATTCGCTTTCACTTGGGGTTCTTTGTGGCGCTGGCTTGCGCGGCGCTCGTCTATTGGCTGCTGTTCAAGACCACCATCGGCTTTGAGCTGCGCTCGGTGGGAGCCAACCCGCACGCGGCCCGCTATGCGGGAATGAACCTGACGCGCAATTTCGTCCTGTCCATGTTCCTCAGCGGGGGGCTGGCCGGGCTGGCCGCCGCCAACGAGATCACCGGCCTGACGCACTATATGCCCAACGCCTTCTCTGCCGGGTATGGGTTCGATTCCATCGCGCTGGCGCTGCTGGGCAAGAGCCACCCGGTCGGCGTGGTGTTGGCCTCCCTGCTGTTCGGCACGTTGCGCGCAGGGGCGGCCCGCATGCAGTCGGCGGCGGATATCCCCATCGACATTATCTCTATCCTGCAAGCCACGATCATCATTTTTGTCGCCGCGCCCGAGATCATCCGCATGATCTACCGTCTCCCCAAGGGGAAAAAGGCCGGGGCGGCTGCGGCTGGGGCCGGGACTGCGGCCGAGGCTGGCGTAGAGCCGCTGGAATAGGAGCGTTTTCATGGAGCAGGCGACACGGAAAGGTAGTGGGGCATGACGGCAACCAAAGAAGCAGTGCTGGATAGACAGGCGCTACAGCGCAGCCGGGTAATCGGCATCCTGTTCATCGTCATCGGGGCGGCCATTTACCTGCTGTTCGCCACGACGAGCGAACCGGGCCAGACTGCCGCGTTCGGGCTGAACCCTGGTCGGCAAACGGCGGCGCTGCCCATCCCGGAACTGGTGCTGCCCGTCCTGCCCAGCCTGTACGCCATGTCTCTGGTGGCGGTGTGCCTGGGGGTCTGGCAACTGGCGAAAGGGTTTGGCCGCGCCGAGGGCGCGATGCTGGGCCTGGTGGCGCTATTCCTGACCGTCTCGTTCCTGGCCTGGGCAGCGCGGGGCAAGGGGCTGAATCTGGTAGGCATTCTAGAGACGACGCTGCAACGAGCCACGCCCATCGCCCTGGCCGCGCTCAGCGGGATGCTGTGCGAGCGGTCGGGTATCGTGAACATTGCCATTGAGGGGATGATGCTAACGGCGGCGCTGGTATCGGCGTTGGTGGGCAGCATCTCCGGTAGCCTGTGGGTGGGGCTGATTGCCGCGCTGATCGCCAGCGGCCTGTTGGGGGCGCTGCTGGCGGTGCTCTCTATCCGGTTCAAGGTGAACCAGGTCATCGCCGGAACGGCCATCAACATTCTGGCTACTGGCGGAACCAGCTTTATCAGCGCCAAGTTCCTGAATACCTTTCAGGAGTTGAACAGCCCCGGCAAGTTCCCGAACCTGCCCGTGCCCGTCCTTTCCAAGATTCCCCTGCTGGGGCCTATCTTTTTCGAGACGAACATCATCGTCTATATGATGCTGGGGCTGCTGGTGCTGATCCACATCCTGCTGTATTACACGCCCTGGGGCCTGCGCACTCGCGCCATCGGCGAGCACCCTCGCGCCGCCGATACTCTGGGGGTGAATGTGTTTGCCATGCGCTACTTGAACGTGATCCTGGGCGGGATGGTGGCCGGGCTGGGAGGGGCGTTCCTGGTGCTGGGTTCCGTCCCGCGTTTCGACGAGCTGATGACGGCGGGCAAGGGCTTTATCGGGCTGGCCGCGCTGATCTTTGGCAACTATAATCCCTTTGGCGCGTTCGGCGCGTCGCTCATCTTTGGCTTTACCGATACGTTCCAGGCCAAGCTGCAAATCTTGCAAGTGCCCATCCCCTCGCAGTTCATGCGTATGGCCCCTTATCTGATCACCATGATCGTGCTGGCCGGAGTGGTGGGCAGGTCAGAGCCGCCCGCCGCCGAGGGGCAGGTGTACGAGAAGCAGTGACCCCGCGAACACAAAAGCGGCTCCCCACAAACGAGGAGCCGCTTTTTGTTTAGCTGATGGGATGTAGGCGCGCAGGAGCGCGGCAGGATGCCGCGGCAGGATGCCGCGGCGGCCATCATGGTCGAGTTACTGCATCGCCATTTGCACTTCGGGCTGATCCACATAGTAGAGCACAACTGCCGAAGCGATCATGGATACAATACACGTGCCGATCATCCAATAGTTCACCACAAGCCCCGAATCGGCAACCTCGGTTGCGCCGCCCAACAGGATGAGCAGACGCACGATAATGTTGAACCCTTGCACAAAGATGACTGCCAGCCTGCTCCAGGCCCGCCTGCGTAGCATGTTAAAAGCGAGCAGAGCAAACAAGGCAGCCACCACTCCCCAGGCGACAGCATTCAGCCCCGCCAATGTGCTGGGGGGCAAAACCAAGAGCGGGATGATCTGCAAGAAGGCGATAGCGATGAGGCCGGACGGCAATCGGTTATTCATGGTTTGCGATTCTCCCATCGAAAGAGGGTTGGCAAGATTATAGGGTCTGGGCAGCAGGGTGTCAAACCACGTGGCAGTTTCGTCCCATTGGGACGCGGGACGGGACGAAACTCCTTCGCGGGGATATCCCAAGAAGGGGGGGCAAGAGCCGCGCCCACCCCTGGCCCTGGCGTTTCGTCCCACGTATATAATCCCGCCAAGGAGCGGCTTTGACAGTTGGCGCAAGGCATGGAATACTAGCGCCCAACGCCCACAAGGGAGGGAAAAGGACGCATGTTGGAGATTGCCGGTAAACGGCTCGACCCCCGTCTGGTCGTGTTCGACAAGGATGGCACGCTGATCGCGTTCGACAGGCTATGGCACACCTGGTTCGCCCGCTTTATGGGCGCGCTGCAAGCCGAGACGCCCCTGGACGCCGAGACGCTTCAGGCGATTGCCGACACCCTGGGCTATGCCCCCGACACGGATGTATGGGACCCGCTGGGGCCGCTGACCCTGGCAACCACCAGGGAGATCGTGCTGCTGGTGGCTGGTCAGGTATACCGCCATCAGCCGGACCGTGGCTGGGACGACGCTCTGGCGCGGGCAGAAAAAGCCGAGATCAGCGCCCGCGCCCACCTGGACCTGGACGAGTTGGTCGAGCCAGTGGGGGACGTGCGCGGGACGCTGGAACGTTTGCAAAAGGCGGGTATCACCCTGGCCGTAGTGACTACCGACAATCGCACCCCCACGGAGCATACTTTGTCCCGCCTGGGATTGCTGCCCTTTTTCGCTGCCCTGGTTTGTGGCGACGACGGTCTGCCGAACAAGCCCGCGCCGGATATGGCCCTGGAAGCCTGTCGGCAGGTGGGCATTGCTCCGGCCCAGGCCGCCATGATCGGGGATACCATCGCAGACATGCACATGGCCCATCAGGCGGGCTTTGGCTGGGCCATCGGCGTGACGTCGGGGGCACTCTCCGGCGAGGTGCTGGCGGAACACGCCGACCTGGTCATCCCCGATATAAACGCCATCCAGATTGTAGAGCCAGAGGAGAACGAGCGACGATGAACAGCAAAGCAGAACCGCGCTACGAGGGCTATATCCTGGACCTGGACGGGACTGTCTACCTGGGCGAGCGGCTCATCCCCGGCGCGCAAGAGACCATCGCATGGATCAGGGGAACGGGGCGGCGGGTGGTGTTCTTGTCCAACAAGCCGCTGGAGCCGGGGGCCAGCTATGCCGCCAAACTGACCCGCCTGGGGATTCCCACGCCCGCTGAGGGGGTAATCAACTCTACCCAAGCCCTCATGCACTATTTGCGAGAACATCACGCCGGCGAACGGCTGTTCGTTGTGGGGGAGACGGCCCTGCTAGACGAGCTATCCGGCGAAGGATTCACCCTGACCGAGCAGATAGACGAGATTGACATCGTCGTCGCGGCCTTTGACCGGACTTTGACCTATCACAAGCTGAACGTGGCGCACCAGGCGTTGGCACGCGGGGCGCGGTTCTACGCCACCAACGGCGACAAGACTTGCCCCGTGGAGGGCGGCGAAATCCCCGACTGCGCGGGGGTGATCGGCTTTTTAGAGGCCACCACGGGCCGCAAGGTGGAGCTGGTGGCGGGCAAGCCCTCCCGGCATATTCTGGAAGCAGCCGTGGCCCGGCTGGGCGTCCCCATGCGGCGCTGCCTGATGGTGGGGGACCGTCTGGCTACCGACATGGTGATGGGCCAACGGGCGGGCATGGATACCGCGCTGGTGCTGACCGGCGTAACGACACCCAGCGCGTTGGCCGCGGCCAGCGCCGAGAGCGACATTCGCCCAACGTATGTCTTGCAAAGCATCGCCGACCTTCCCTGAGCGGCCCTTTGCTGGCATGAGTCTGCCAGACGACTGGCCCTGACGCGGCCTATCTATTGCAATCGTTAGGCTGCCCTGATATACTAGATTTGCCTCGGATTACTCTCCTGCTGCCCGGTACTCCGCCTGTCTCTTATCGCAAGATAGCCAATAGGAGGTGTACCTATGACCATTACGCCCGGACCTGTTCTCAAGCGGCTCTCCGGCCCCCGAATGAAATTGCTCGAATGTGCCCGCATGCTCTCCCCGAACGCTTCGAACGTGAGATCGGCATGACTCGACCTGCCATTACCAGGCCCTGCTGAGGAGAGAAGCATGACCAGACATCCTCACCGCCCCGTGGCATCAGTGATGACATTGAGCGAACTGGACTTATTTCGTTGTAAATTGCTGCATTTTTGGATATTCTTTATATTTTATGATATATGGATATTTATACTGTATCCATTAGATCCATTCAAGATAACATCAATTGGTCACCTCTGCCTTGTATGGGGCACTTGCGTGCCCTTGTTCACCTACCTGCTGCGTCGCTACTGGCCGCGCCTGGCTGCCTGGTTCGCCGTGTTGGGCAGCCTGGTGCTGGGCGGGCTGATCTATGGCGCGTTTGGGCAGGTGCTTGGTCTGGCCCATCTGGGTATTCTGATTCTGATAGCCGGTTTGCTGTTGGGCATGCGAGCCAGCACTCTCGTGGCTCTGAGCAGCCTGGCAATCGCGTTCTATCCCAGCCCGCTGAAACTGCCCCCTGATAGCCTGTGCTACTGGCCTGCTATCGTGCTATTCCTGTGGGGACTGGCGCTGCTGTTGGTGCGTGGCTTCAGTCTGATGAATCACTGGGAGGAACTGCTGGGAGTACAGCAGCGCAAAATGATCACCGAACTGCGGCACCGGCAGGGCGAATTGAACCGAACCTTGAAAGCCCTGGAAGAGGCGTTTGATAATCTAAAGCGGGCCAACGATGAACTGGTCATCGCCCATCAGGAGGCCGACGAAGCGCGCGCGCTGAAAGAGCAGTTTGTCGCCAATGTGAGCCATGAACTACGCACCCCCCTGAACTTGATCGTCGGCTTTGTAGAGCTGATGTACCTTTCGCCAGAAATCTATGACGGGATGGAATACACTCCCGAATTCGAGCATGATTTACGCCAACTCTTTCGAGCGGGTCGCCACTTGCAAGACTTGGTCAACGATGTACTGGACTTGTCGCGTGTCGACGCGTCGCGCCTGCCTATTCTGCGCGAGTTCCAAGACCTGCGGGCCATCATCGCCGACGCCGTGGATACCGTGGCTCCTTTATTCAAACAGCGGGGCCTCTCTTATACAGTCAACTGGCCGGATGCTCTGCCCCAGCTCTTTATTGATCGAACCCGCATTCGTCAGGTGATGCTCAACCTGCTCAACAATGCAGCTCGCTTCACCGACAAGGGGGGCATCCAGATTCAAGTAGAGCGGAGGCAAAACGAGATACTTGTTCAGGTGCAGGATACGGGCGTAGGAATACCCGAGGACCAACTGGAGCATATCTTTGAAGAGTTTCGTCAGGTGGACGGCGGCCCACGCAGCCGAGGAGGCGCCGGGCTGGGCCTTGCGATCAGCCAGCGGTTTGTGCAATTGCACGGGGGGCAAATGTGGGTTGAGAGCAAGATGGGGCAAGGCAGTTCCTTCTTCTTTACCCTGCCCTTGCCCGGAACGCAACCGGCTGCCACGCTGATAAGCACCCAGACAATACGCAAAGAGTTTGACGTTTCGACTGCGCCAATTGTCGTCCTGGACTCGGACCCGTCTATTGCCGATTTGCTGCACCGGCATCTGGGCCAGCACCCGATCCTGAGCGCCGCCACGCCAGAGGAAGCCGAGTTGCTGATAGAGCGCGCACATCCCTTGGCAGTCGTCGTCAATACCCACCCCGATGCGCCTCCGCAAGACTGGCTGTGTACGCTGGGGTGCAACAGCT
This sequence comes from Chloroflexota bacterium, assembly GCA_012515695.1. GTDB lineage: Bacteria > Chloroflexota > Anaerolineae > UBA1429 > UBA1429 > JAAYXX01. The sequence continues at coordinate 293 of JAAYXX010000449.1, read as the reverse complement.
TGCGCTATGCTGTCCCGATCTTGCGGTGTTCTATCCCCAGCGCAAGCTGGCTACAGCGTGCCAGCGGATTCGATGCCGTTCTGACGAAACCCATCTCTCGCGCTGCCCTGACAGCCACCATCAGCCGCCTTTGCGGACGCCCCGCCCGCGTGCTGGTGGCGGATGATGACGTTGGTTTCGTCAGCCTGGTGACGCGCATGCTCACCACGGCGCGTCTGACAGATCAGGTCTTGAGCGCCTATTCGGGAAGGCAGACCCTCCAACTGGCCCAAGAGGCTGCCCCTGACCTGATC
>JAAYXX010000448.1 GCA_012515695.1 Chloroflexota bacterium | reverse complement strand
TGTCCGGCCCTGGTGTGATGTCGTACATCGTCCTCCTCCAATGCCCCAGCGTTCGCCAGGGCGACCGTTGCTAGAGCCGCTCATCCAGCGGGAGATGCTCTCCCACCCACGGCCCCGTCCGCTCGAACGCCTCCGCATACAGGATATCGCTGCGCCCCGACAGGCGCCTGGCCTGAAACGCCCGCAGCCGCGCCACATCGGTATACCATTCCAACAGGAACCCCTGCGCGCGCTGGTATGCTTGCAGGGCTTGCACCTTGGTTTCCCACACGTCGGTGATGTTCACATAAAAATCAGGGTTAAATCCCTCCAACTCGGTCAATGGGACCGTGGCCTCAAAGAAGAACAGGTTGCCGCCCCTGGCGGCAGGGTAAGGCGACTCTAGCCCCGCAGCCCCGGCAATCTGAGCCGCCCGCCGAACCAGTTGCGCGGTAGTATCGTGATCCACGCTCTTGGGGTCCGGCCCGTGGTGCGTCAGGATCGCGTCCGGCTGGAACTCGCGAATGATGTCAGCCAGCACCTTGGCCCGTTCCAGGCTATAGTCAAAGCTCAGATCGCCCCAATCCAGAAATTCGATCCCAGCCCCCAAAATGCCAGCGGCCTCTGTAGCCTCCTCATGGCGCACCTGCTTGACCTCGTCCAGCGTGGGCCTGGCTCCCCCGGCATATAACCCCGCCGATTCGGACCGCTCGCCATAAGAGAGCACGACCACATGAACCTCCGCCCCATCACGGGCGTGCTTGGCAATCGTTCCCCCGCTGCGTGAGCAAAAGTCTGCGCTGTGCGCGCTGAACACCAGCATTCGCATCTGCGTCCCTCCTTGATTGGCTGCCGCCCAAGCGCACGCTATGCCTCGGTCTCGATGGCCTGCAACAACCCTTTGATATAGCCCTGGCAGAACGCGCGCGCACGATGCCCATACGGGCTGTCCAGATCGGAATGAGGCACATGGTCGGGAACCAGCACGCCGTCATAGCCCACCTCCTTATAGGTGCGCAGCGCCCTGGCCATGTCAATATCGCCCTCGTCGGGGAACACCTCCTCAAACTTTAAAAAGCCGCCCCGAATATTGCGGAAATGGACCCAGAAAATCCTCTTGCGACTACCAAAATAGCGAATGGCCTCGTACACCTGATCCGGGCTGGTACACATCTCGGAAATGGTGCCCTGGCAAAAGTTGAGGCCGTGATACGGGCTATCACTCAGGGCGATAAACCGCTTCACTCCCTCGATGCACCCCAGCACCCGCTCGACGCCGCGATAGCCTACCCCTTCAGGCATTCCAGGGTCGTGCTGATGGCAGCCCATTCGCACGCCATACTCCTCGGCCACCGGAATCACCTGCTTCACAAAGTACTCGATCCGCTCCCACGCCATATCCGCCGTAACCCGCCCCAGCGGATGCAATGGGTCGTCCGCCAGTTCCTCATAGTTGAAATGGCTATACGTCACCCCGCCGCGCCCCGGCGTCCGATACTTGGTACGCACCACCGGCAGAATCGCCAGGTTGTACAGCAGCGTGGTAATGCCCGCCTTGGCCGCCGCCTCGATAGAGCGGCAAACCTTCTCAATATCCCGGTCCCGCTCAGGCGTCCCCAGCATAATGTTCGGCCACACCTGATGCTCGATGCCCCCCGAGGTCAGCGGCAAGTGCATGGCGGCCAGCTTTAGCCCAAAAGACTCGACATGCTCCCGCAGCCGCGCCACCGCATCGGCGTGCCAGTAGCCATCCTCCTCCAGCCCCATCCCCCGCGCGGGGCAGGTGTCAATGTACTCGACCCCCATCTGGCGCACGAACTGCAGATTCTCGTCAGAATATGCCACTTGTGAACCAACGTGCATATCAGAACCTCCGATGAAAGGTGTGTAGTGCGCGAACGGCGCTCGATAGCCACAAGTGTAGCACATTCCCCAATTCCTCGCCAAGCCATACCGCCATTCCCCAAGTCCTATAGTCATTTGACAGCCTGCCCGTTCTATGATAGACTCTTGGCAACATTCCATGCGAGGGCTTATTTAGGACGGATGATTCAGAGTGCTGGTGTCCTGTCGTATGCAGCGCAAAGGGCGGGATTGGGTTCCCACCTTTTGAAGCAGAGCAAGGCCAAGAAGCCGGACCCCTGGTCTGGTTAGCCTCGCTCACCCTCGCGCCACGATAACGAGCAGCTTTCCAGGACCAAAGAGTCCAGGGAAAGCTGTTTTGTTATATATGGCAGGTTCGCCATCAGCGCCCCCGGTTTGCAGTGTTGCCCCGGTGATGGTTCCCCCAAGGCATATCCATGTATTGCCACATCCCTACCAGAAAGGAGGTGATAAACATGCTAGGAACGTGCCCCGAATGCGCCGCCGAGATTGAACTGGATGAAGTGATCGAAGGGGAAATCGTCGATTGCCCCGATTGTGGCGTCGAATTGGAAGTCGTCAGCGTGGACCCGCTGACGCTGGAATTGGCTCCCGAAGAGGAAGAAGACTGGGGGGAATGATCTCATGCCCTTGGATAGATTTAATATCATCGAGTCGACACTGCGAGAGGGCGAACAGTTCGTCGGTGCCAACTTTAGCACCGAACAAAAGGTCCAGATCGCTGCCAAGCTGGACGAGTTTGGGGTCGAGTATATCGAACTCACCTCACCGATAGCCTCACCCAAGAGCATGGAGGACTGTCGGACCATCGCCAACCTGGGCCTCAAGGCGAAAATCCTGACCCACGTGCGCTGCACGATGGAGGATGCCAGGCTTGCGGCGACTACCGGCGTGGATGGGATCGACGTGGTCATCGGTACCTCGTCGGTCCTGCGCCAGTTCAGCCACGGCAAGGACATCCCTACCATCGTGCGTATGGCCCGCGAGGTGGTGAGCTATATCCGCGACCTCGGCCTGGAGGTCCGCTTCAGCACAGAGGACTCGTTCCGCAGCGAAATGGCGGACATTCTCCAGATCTACCAGGAAGTAGACGCCCTGGGCGTGAACCGCGTGGGTATTGCCGACACTGTTGGTGTCGCCACCCCTTTGCGGGTCTATAATCTGGTGCGGGAACTCAAGCAGCGCGTCTCTTGCGATATCGAGTTCCACGGCCACAACGACTCGGGCTGCGCCATTGCCAACGCCTATTGTGCGCTGGAGGCAGGCGCTACCCACGTGGATACCAGCGTCCTCGGCATCGGCGAGCGCAACGGTATCCCGCCCCTGGGGGGATTGGTGGCCCGCATCTATGCTACAGACCGCTCCCTCGTGAGCAAGTATAATCTGCCTGTGCTGCGCGAACTGGACTCGATGGTGGCCGAGATGGTGGGGGTGGATATCCCCTTTAACAACTATATCACCGGAATCACCGCCTTTTCGCACAAGGCAGGTATCCATGCCAAGGCCGTGCTCAATAACCCTGAAACCTACGAAATCCTCTCTCCGCAGGATTTCGGTATGGCCCGCTATATCAGCATCGCCCACAAGCTGACCGGCTGGAACGCCATCAAGACCCGCGCCGAACAGCTCAACCTGGACATCACCGACGGTGACGCCAAAGCCGTCACCGCGCACATCAAGCAACTGGCCGACGAGCGGCCCCTGACCCTGGACGACGTGGACACCGTCCTGCGTAGCTGGATTTCCGAACAACAAGGAGGGGAGTCGTAATATGAGCGGAAGCGAGCCTGCCACGCTATCAGAGCAAATCCTCTCGCATGCCGCCGGACGACCAGTTCGCGCCGGTGAAATGGTCATCGTGAATGTGGATCGCTGCATGACCCACGACTCGCTCACGCCAGAGGTAATCGGCGTGC
>JAAYXX010000447.1 GCA_012515695.1 Chloroflexota bacterium | reverse complement strand
TTTTGATTTGCACTAGCCCGGCACCTTCAGCCTCACCTCCCTCACCCCGGCCCTCTCCCAGTGGGCGAGGGAGTTGCTCGGGACCGCCGCCATCCCTGGCGGCTTGTATGCGGCTTGTATTATGCCGGCTGGAAGCCGGCGGTCCAATCAAGCCCCGGCTTACCAGATTCTCTCGATTACCTGCTCGGGAGCCAATTGACGTTGGCACTCCTGGCACAGGCCCGGCCCCTTGATGTCCGTATCGCGCAGGCCGTTGGAAAAGTGCATCACGCAGCGCGGGTCGGGGCAATGAGCCAACCCCCAGGTGTGCCCCAGTTCGTGGATGACCTCTTTGAGCAGGCGGGTGAGGAACAGGTCGTGCTTCTCTGGCAGGCCATAGTATGACTCGCGCAGGCGCGGCAGGGCGACGAATGCCTCCCGGCCATTCAGCACGGCCTGTCCAAAGATAAAGCTGAGGCCGTTGGTATAACAGTCGGCGTCTATCAGCCCCAACACCTTGTCCGCCTTGTCCTCGCCTGCGGGACGGGGCCGGGCACGCAGCGCGTCCAGTATGGTGGTGCCCTCGGTCTGGTGGCGGCGTTCATCATACCCGTCGGACGGTATGGGGATGCCCTGGCCTATGACTATATCTACATTCTGGTCTATTTCCTGAGGCAGCCGCTCCTTCAGCCAGGAGAGCAAGCCCTGATCTATTGGCCCCACCGGCACGATGGTTATCTGTGGACTCATACCTTCCCTTTCTGGCGTTTCTCGTCGGCAGGCCCGCTGTGTGGCGGCATTGGGGCGGGTGGTGACGAGTGGCGGGTGAGGCAACGGGAAAGCAGGGCGCAGCGCAAACTGGGGAGCGCATCGCGGGGGGGTGTGGGTATGGCGACAAGGGCTGTCGCCTGCCGTGTCTGGAATGTACCCGGTTGGGCGGCGGATGTCAAGCGTGGGGCGGTTGTCATAAATGCAGCGCACTGACACTTGAGTTTGCTTCTAGTTCCTGATATAATAATACAGTAGAATTGAGGCGCGTGAGCGATTCACCCTCAAGATCAAGCGACCCTCTCTATCCCTCGTCGGTACGGCGTTCCTCTCTCACTCCTACTAGCGTATCTATGCACCGTCTTGTTGTTGGCTGCCATTCTGCCTGCTGCACGCGCTTCCAGGGCGCTCGTTGGGTTTGCGCGAGCAAGTGGCGATGTTGGAGGGGAAGAATGGCGCGTGCCAGGCAATTGACGGTTGTCCAGATGAATGACAGCCATGCCTATTTCGACCTGCACCCCGAATTATTCTGGCAGGGTGGCGGCGCGACCTACAAGCGAGTCGGCGGCTATGCGCGCATTGCCACCTTGTTGCAGCAGATTCGTCGGGAGCGGGCCGGGCGCGTGTTGGCGCTGGATTGCGGCGATACGCTGCATGGAACCTACCCCGCGGTGCAATCCCACGGCAGGGCGCTGATCCCCATTCTGAACGAGTTGGCCCTGGACACGATGACCGCCCATTGGGAATTTGCCTATGGCCCCGCAGGGTTTCGCGAACTGGCCCATGAGCTAGATTACCCGGTACTGGCGAGCAATTGCTATGAGCAGGATACGGACGCGCTCTTGTTCCCGCCCTACAGCGTGCGAGAGATTGGCGACGTGCGCGTGGGCATCATTGGCATCGCCGCCACGATCATAGACAAGACCATGCCGCCCTTTTTCAGCGAGGGGATATACCTGACTCTGGGCAAGCGGGAACTGCCCGGCTATATCCGGCGGCTGCGGGAACAAGAGCGGGTGGATATCGTGATTGTCCTCTCGCATCTCGGCTTTCCGCAGGACGCGCAACTGGCCCATGACGTGCCGGGGATTGATGTGCTCCTGAGCGGCCACACGCATCATCGGCTGTACCGGCCCGCGTTGGTGAATGGCGCTCTTATCATCCAGTCGGGCAGCCAGGCGTCTTTTGTGGGCCGCCTGGACCTGACGCTGGAAGATGGCCGGGTGACGGACTATCAGCACGCGCTGATCACGCTGGACGAATCCATCCCGCCCGACCCGCGAGTGGAGGAACTGGTTCGGGCGGCGCTGGCCCCTCATCGGGAATATCTGGCGCAGGTGGTGGGCACGACAGAGATGCCCCTGGATCGCTATGGCATTCTGGAAGCGACGATGGACAACCTGCTGCTGCAAAGCCTGCTTGAACTGACGGGCGCGCAGGTGGCCTTTTCTAATGGCTGGCGCTATGGCGCGCCCATCCTCCCCGGCCCCATCACCGTCAACGATCTGTGGAACATCATCCCTGTGAACCCGCCGGTTTCCCTGTGCCAGCTTACCGGGCAAGAGATATGGGACATGCTCGAAGAGAACCTGGAACACACCTTTTCGCGCGACCCATATCAGCAGATGGGGGGCTATGTCAAGCGCGGGCTGGGGCTGCGCCTGTATATCAAGATCGAGAACCCGCCGGGGCTGCGTATTCAAGAGCTTTACGTAGGTGACGAGCGCGTTGAGCCGGACAGGCTCTACGAGGTGGCCTATGTCACGAGCCAGGGGGTGCCCGCGAAATATGGCTCGCGGCGGCGGGAATTGGACGTGCATGGCGTGGAGGCCCTGAGCCGCTATATTGCGCGGCATAAGCAGGTCTCGGCCCCATTGCGCGGCACGGTGGTGGCGATCTGAACCCGCTCGGGCACGGCGCTGCACGGACCAGTGGCAGGGCGGGAGAGTGAGGAGGCTGGTAATCAGCGAAAGGAGTGAACTGGTGGGCGCACAGGCTGATAAGCGAGTTCAGTTGGTCAGCACAGAATGGCTGGAGCAGCACCTGTTGGATGAAAACCTGATGATCCTGGACGTACAGCCCAACGTACACGACTATATCCAGGAGCACCTGCCCGGCGCGATCTATATGAACGAGGGGCTGCTCCGAGTGCCGTTGAATGGCATCCCTGCCTTTTACATTCCAGAGCAGGCTTTCGAGCTACTTGTGGAGCGGGTGGGCCTGTCCGAGAAGGCGCACGTCGCTGTATATACTGGCAAGGGCGCTTTTAGCCATGCGGGGGATGGCCTGGGACAGACGATGATGGCGTATGCCCTGGCGCGGTTTGGCTATACCTCCATCTATGTGTTGGATGGTGGGATTGACAAGTGGAAGGAGGAGAGTCGGCCCCTCTCCAACCTGTATCCCGAAGTGGTCAGCGCGCGCGTTTCGGTCAAGTTGCAGCCCGATCTCTATGTCACCTATGACCAGTTCATCGGCATAAAGGATGAAGACGATGTGCTGGTGTTGGATGCCCGGCCCCCTGCCTTCTACGAGGGGCGCGGCCCCTGGCGCAAGCCGGGGCATATCCCTGGCGCGGTCAATCTGCCCTGGAAGTCACTGATGGACCCGGAGAACACTATGCTCTTGCGGCCCCTGGATGACATTCGGGCAATGCTGGATCAGGTCGGCGCGACCCCCGAAAAGACGATCATCTGCTCCTGCGGCACGGGGCGCGAGGGGTCGAACGAGTTTCTGCTGCTCAAGTGGTATCTGGGCTATCCCAAGGTCAAGCTGTACGAAGGGTCGTTTACTGAATGGGTGGCCTATCCAGATAACCCGACAGTCACCGGCCCAAGCCCGCGCTAGGCCCAAGGGCGCTCTGAATGAGCGCAAGGAGTTGAGCGATGTTATTTGAGCAGATTGTCACAACGGGGCTGGAGCATTATTCGTACATTATCGGCGATCAGGCGGAGGCCATCGTCATT
>JAAYXX010000446.1 GCA_012515695.1 Chloroflexota bacterium | reverse complement strand
AGCAGGCCCTTGGCGTCGTAGGCGGTGGCCGGGGCGACCACCTTCAGGCCGGGGATATGGGTGAAAAAGGCTTCCAGGCTTTGGGCATGTTGCGCGCCGCGCGAGGTGGCGCCGACGGGGGCGCGCATGACCAGCGGGATCGACACCTGCCCGCCGGACATATAGCGCATCTTGGCCGCCTGGTTCGCCAGTTGGTCCATCATGCAGAACAGGAAATCGCCATATTGCACGTCGGCAATGGGGCGCATGCCCGCCATCGCCGCGCCAATCGCCACGCCTGCGATGGCTATTTCAGAGATGGGAGTATTGCGGATGCGCTCCAGGCCAAACTCGTCGGTCAGGCCCAGGGTAACGGTAAAGGCTCCACCGAACCCGCCGGGGATGCCAATGTCCTCCCCAATGCAGAAAACCCGGGAATCGCGGCGCATTTCTTCGCGGATGGCCTCGCGCAAGGCTTCGGCAATGCTCATCTGGGTCATGGTCTACTCCTCGAACAGATCGGTCATCAAATCCGCCAACTCGGGTTCCGGGCTGGATTCGGCAAAGGCGATGGCTTCTTCAATGGTTTGGTCTACTTCGTCGGTCACCTGGTCCAATTGCGCCTGTGTAAAGACGCCTTGCTGCAACAGCACTCGCTGAAAGCGTCCGATTGGCTCGTTGGCGCGCCACCAGTCTTCTTCCTCACGGGTGCGATAGGTGCGCGGGTCCGAACGCGAATGCCCGCACAGGCGGTAGGTCTTGCACTCGAGCAGGGTGGGGCCATCGCCCTGGCGCGCGCGCTGGACGGCGGCGCACGCGGCTTCATAGACGGCCAGCACGTCGTTGCCGTCTACCACGACGCCGGGCATCCCGTAGGCGGCGGCCCGGTCGGCCACGTGCTCGATGGCAAAGGCCACATTAAAGGGAGTCGAGGCGGCATAGAGGTTGTTCTCGCAGACATACACCACGGGCAGCCGCCAGATGGCTGCGATGTTCATGCCCTCGTGCCAGGCTCCTTCGTTGGCCGCCCCGTCGCCAAAGAAGCAGGCGCTCACCCGGTCAAGCCCCTGCATTTTGCAGGCCAGGGCTGTACCGGCGGCAATGGGGACGTTCGCGCCGACGATGGCGATGGCCGGGATCATACCCACGCGCATGTCGCCCACGTGCATGGACCCCCCTTTGGCTTTGCAGCAGCCGGTGGCCTTGGCATAGAGTTCGGCGAGCAGCGCCTTGGGCTGGACCCCTTTGGCCAGGGCGTGCCCATGCGGGCGGTGGGTGCTCAGGACATAGTCGTCGGGGCGCAGGGCGGCGCAGACTCCGGCGGCTACGGCTTCCTGGCCGATAGCCAGGTGTAGCGTCGAAGGGATGCGTCCCTCCATGTATAGCTCGTTCACCCGCTCTTCAAAGTGCCGGATCAGCACCATTGTGCGTAGCATATCGAGCAGGCGTTGGGGATTCAAGCTGTCAACCGGGCAGCCGGTTGGGTAGGGTTTGGGGTCAGTCATTGGTGTGTGTTGGCCTCCCATCGGTATTCGGTGAACCCCATGCTTGTAGCATGGGGCGGCGCTCTTGTCAAGAGGGATAGCAGGGGCGATTGCGCGCCACCTCATGCTTCAGCCTCCCTTGACATGCACCGGCAGGTATGCGACACTGGCGCGGCTATGAATGCGCCTGCTTCCCGGAATGGTGCGGCGCTCGAACAGGAGGAATCGCAATGAGCCTTGTGGGCATGGATCAGATTTTGCAGCGGGCATTGCGCGGCGGCTATGCTGTCGGCTACTTTGAGGCGTGGGATCAGTATTCGCTGGAAGCGGCGATAGAAGCCGCTGAGGAGTTGGAGGCTCCGGCCATCCTGGGCTTTGGCGGAGCGGTTGCTGACGTGGCCTGGCTTGACGGCGGCGGTGTGGAAAGTATGACGGCGCTTGGGCGCTGTCTGGCCGAGCGCTCGCGTGTGCCGACTGCGCTGTTGTTCAACGAGGCGCAGAGCTATCCCCAGATATTGCGCGGCTTGCGGGGCGGTTGTAACGCGGTGATGCTGGATAGCTCCGAGTTGAGCCTGGAGGAAAACATCGCAGCCACCCGGAGGGTGGTGGAGGCGGCCCACGCGTTGGGCGCTACGGTGGAGGCCGAACTGGGCCACCTGGCCGACGCCAGCGACCCGGACAAGGCCGCGCCGCGCCCCACGGACCCCGACGAGGCGGCCCGCTTTGTGGCGGCCACCGGCGTGGATGCGCTGGCTGTCTCGGTGGGCAACGTGCACATTCTCACCGAAGGAGAGGCGCAGATTGACCTGGATCGGCTGGCAGCCATTTACCAGCGTGTGCAGGTGCCCCTGGTGATTCATGGGGGGACGGGGTTTCCTGCTGCGGCCATTCGTCCGGCGATTGAGCGCGGCGTTTGCAAGTTTAACGTGGGCACGCGCCTGAAGCAGCTTTACCTGGAGGGGATCGCTTCGGCGCTGGATGCGCTCCCGCCGTCTCCCAACGTCCACGACTATGTAGGGTCTCGCAGCGAGCGGGACGTTTTCGGGTGGGGCAAGGCAATGGTCAAAGCCGAGATCAAGCGACTGATCCGGCTGTATGGCAGCGCGGGCAAAGCGGGCGCCAGTTCGTAGGCAGTTGAAACTGCACCAACGTTTGCATCGGCATAGGCAGTTAAAACTGCACCAACCATTGCCAAGTCGCCCTTCGGCGACTGCAGATCAGCCCACGGAGGTGGGCTTCGCAAAGGTTGCCGCGGTTTCAACCGCCGGGTAGCGGCAAGTCGCCCTTCGGCGGCTGGGAAGCGAGGCATGAAGGGCGATTGTAGCCCACGAAGGTGGGCTTGGCACTGGTTGGCGCGGTTTTAACCGCCCATCGCAATGGCTGTTGCCGAACCATTTTGTCAAAACTCATCAAGCGGGTGCTTGATAGTATTTGACGACGGGGGGCCAAGGGTCTACCATTGCCCCATCATTCCATCATCGGAGGATTCCTCTCATGACCAAAATCGCCTTTCTCGGCGCGGGAAGTACAGTTTTCGCTCGCAACGTTCTGGGGGATTGCCTGCACGTGGATGCCCTGCGGGACGCGCACATCTCTCTGATTGACATAGACCCGGACCGGCTGCACGTCTCTGAAGTGATGCTGAAAAACATCAACCGGACGCTGGGGGCCAGCGCAACGATCGAGGCATTTCTGGCGCAAGACGCGGACAAGGCGTTGGCTGGGGCGGATTTCGTTGTCAACGCGATTCAGGTGGGCGGGTATGAGCCGAGCACAGTAATTGATTTTGAGGTGCCCAAAAAGTACGGCTTGCGGCAGACCATCGGCGACACGTTGGGCATCGGGGGGATTTTCCGCGCCCTGCGGACCATTCCCGTCATGCTCGATTACTGCCGGATTATGGAGCAGGTTGCCCCGAACGCGCTGCTCATCAACTATAGCAACCCGATGGCGATGCTTACGGGAGCTATTCTCAAGGCGACGGGTGTGCGTACCGTGGGGCTGTGCCATAGCGTGCAGGGATGCGCTTCGCACCTGTGCTGGGAGCTGGATTTGCCCAACGATGACCTGCAATGGAAGATTGCGGGGATCAACCATCAGGGCTGGCTGCTGGAGATTACGCGCCACGGCGAAGACCTGTACCCCGAAATCAAGCGGCGGGCGGAACTGCCGGAATACAAGCACAAGGACGCGGTGCGATTCGAGATTATGAAGTGGTTCGGCCACTATGTCACCGAGTCGAGCGAGCATAGTTCCGAGTATGTGCCCTGGTTCATCAAGGCCAAGGCCCCCGAACTGATTGAGCGGTTCCACATTCCCCTGGACGAATATCCCCGGCGGTGTGTTGGCCAGATTCAAGGGTGGGAGCAGATGCGCCAGGATTTGTTATCTGACAAGCCGCTGGAGCACAAGCGGGGCCACGAGTATGCCTCGTACATTTTCGAGGCGGTGTTGACGGGCAAGCCCTTTACGCTGGGGGGCAATGTGCTGAACAAGGGGCTGATTACCAACCTGCCCACAGATTGCTGCGTGGAAGTGATGTGCGTGGTGGACCGGAACGGCGTTACGCCGACCTACGTGGGCGACTTGCCGCCGCAATGCGCCGCGCTGACCCGCACGAACGTGAACGTCCAGGAGCTGACCATCGAGGCGGCGTTGACCTTGAAAAAGGAGTACATCTACCAGGCGGCGCTGCTGGACCCCCATACCGGCGCAGAGTTGACCATTGACGAGGTGGTGGCTTTGTGTGACGACCTGATCGAGGCGCACGGGGATTATCTGCCACACTATGTATAGGAGGTCTCATGGAAGAGGGCATTTCCTACGTGGACTGTAACGCCAGTTTTGGCGCGCACGGGGCGGGGGTCTACCGCCCCTGCCTGACAACGGCGGAACTGCTGGCTGAGATGGATTGGGCGGGCGTGGACAAGGCCCTGGTGCATCACGCGTTGATGCGCGATCAGTCGCCGAAGGTGGGCAACGCCATCCTGGCCGAGAGCATCGCTGGCGAGCCGCGGCTGATCGGCACGTGGGCCATCCTGCCGCCGCAAACGGGCGAGTTGCCCCCGGCGCCAGCGTTTTTCGCTGATATGCAACGGGCGAACGTGCGCGCGCTATGGGCATTTCCGGAGGAGCATCGCTATATCCTGGACCGGGTGACGTTTGGCGCGTTCCTCGACGAGGTGAGCGAGCGGCGCGTGCCCCTCTTCTTGCCGCGCGATGCGGGCGGCCCGCGTCCGCCTGATATGTGGAGCCTGGCCTATCGGCTGCTGGCTCAATATCCCAATCTGACGCTGGTGGTGGCCGGGAATGGCCCGTGGGGCGAAGATCGCTATTTCCGGCCCTTGCTCGAGCAGTATCCCCGCTTTTACCTGGACATCTCGCGCTATGAGCTGGATTGCGGCCTGCGGGAGCTGGTTGCGCGGTATGGGGCGGAACGTTTGCTCTATGGCAGCAGCTTCCCGCAGTTCAGCATGGGCGGGCCGCGCTTGATGGTGGCTACCGCAGAGATAGACGAGGCCGCCCGGCGGGCCATTGCCGGGGATAATCTGCGCCGTCTGCTGGCAGAGGAGGACCTCTCATGATAGATTCCGAGATCGCTCGTGAATATCTGGAGACGGGACGCTGTGCAAGCTGCCGCATAGTGGACATGCACGCCCACTATGGTACTTTCAACGGCATCTATATGCCCAACGACAACCCCGAGCAGATGATCGCCACAATGGATCGCTGCGGGGTGGATGTGATCGTGTCTTCCGGGCACACGGCGCTGGTGGACATGGTGCGCGGCAACGCCGAGATGGACGAGATTACCCGGCGATACGCGGGGCGCTGGTACGCCTACCTGACCTATAACCCCAACTACCCAGAGCAGGGCCGGGCCGAGCTAGAGTCGTTCGAGGGCCGCAAAACGTTTGTCGGGTTGAAATTTCACCCCAGCGGCAACCGCTACCCCATCACTGGCGACGCCTATCGCCCCGCGCTCGAGTTTGCGGCGGCGCGGGAACTGCTGGTGCTGACCCATACCTGGGGCGGGTCGCCCTACGATTCCCCGGCGATGCTGGCCGAGGTGGCGGAACGCTATCCGCAGGTGACGTTTCTGGCCGGGCATTCGGGGTATGGCGAGTTTCGAGAGTGCATGGCCGTGGCCCGCGAGCACGCCAACGTCTATCTGGAAATGACGGCGGTGTACGCGGTGCGGGGGGTGATTGAGGATATGGTGAATACGGTGGGCGCGCACAAGATTGTCTTTGGGTGCGATCTGCCGTGGTTCGACCCACACTATGCCATCGGCTGCATCGTGATGGCGCACATCAGCGACGACGCCCGCCGGGCTATTTTGCGGGAGAACGCGCTGAGGCTGTTGGCCGGGCGGATCAGGCTCGGCTAGGGGCTTTGGCGGGGATAGGGCGGACCGCCGGCTTCCAGCCGGCTATGAATATCAAGCCGCCAGGGATGGCGGCGGTCCAATTGCCCTCTCCACGGGGCTTATCCTTATACATAAGTGCCCTGATGCCACTAGAGCAGAGGAACCGGGCGATTGAAATCGCGGCAACCACTGCAAAACCTGACTTCGCAGGCTCGACTCCTAGCCGCCGAAGGGCGGCGCGCCAACTCGTTGGCGATTGCAACGGTTGGTGCAGTTTTAACTGCCGATGATGGGCGAAAAAGATATGTATAATGATGAACCCACGGGGCGAGGGTGCCATGCGCGGCAGCCCGTCATTCCACCAGGCGATGGCGGATAGCCAGGGCCACTGCCTCGGTGCGGCTGGCGACGCCCAGCTTGGAGATGATGTTGCTCACGTGGCTCTTGATGGTGGATTCGCTGACGACCAGGCGCTGGGCGATTTCCGGATTGCTCAGTCCCTCGACGAGCAGGGCCAACACCTCGCGCTCGCGGGGGGTGAGGTCGTGGCCGGGTGGGGGCGGCTGTGTGGCGGCGTGAATCAGCGCCTGGGTAGCTTCCGGGGCCAGGGTGGGGCGGCCTGCGTAGGCTGTGCGGATGGCCTGCGCCAGTTCGTCATGGCTCACGTTCTTGAGCAAATAGCCGATGGCCCCCGCCTCTAACGCCTGCTGTACCAGTTGGTCATCGGCAAAGCTGGTCAGGGCGATCACCTGCACGTCGGGGCATCGCTGGCGAATGGCGCGAGTGGCCTCGACGCCGTTCATCCCCGGCATCATCAAATCCATCAGCACAATGTCGGGATGCATCTGCTGACACAGGCGGACTGCCTGTTCGCCGTTGGGGGCCTCGCCCACCAGTTCCAGATCCTGGAACGCTCGCAAAAAAGCCCCCAGGCCAGTGCGTACTACCGCATGGTCGTCTACGACCATCACGCGAATGCGCGTTTGCTCGTTCATCCTCACTCCTATTTTACGCGGTTTTGGTTGTGCTGCGCCACAGGGCGCTGATCCGAGTGCCCTGGCCGGGCTGGCTCTCGATGCGTAGCGACGCGCCGATGGCCTGAGCACGCTCGCGCATGATACGCAACCCCAGGTGTTCAGGCGAGACAGCCGCCGGGTCGAACCCGCAACCATCGTCGCGCACGATCAACTCCACCGCTTGCCCCTCGGCGGGCTGCTCCCCCTCCGGCTCGGCCTTGCGCGCCTGCAAGGCGCGGCTACCTGTCTGCCTCTGAACTGGCTCGGCTGGGTGTACGCGCAGGATTACCGCAGCCTCCAAAGCGCCGGAATATTTGCTCATGTTGTTTAGCGCCTCCTGCGCGATACGGTAGAAGGCGAGCTTGACTGCTGGGGGGAGGTTGGGCTGTCCCCGCAGCGTGAGCGTCACGGGGATGCGGGCGCGGCCAGTGGTCGCCTCGGCCAACTGTCGCAACAGGTCGCCCAGTTGCGCCCCGGCCAACGCCTCCGGGCGCAGCTCTAGCAACAGCGTACGCATCTCGGCCAGCGCGCCGCGTGTGAGTTCCTGTAGTTCTTGCAGGCGGGCCAAACCATCGGCGGGGTCTTGTGCCCATAACAGGGGCACGACGCCAGCGATCAGGTTGGCCGAGAATAGCGTTTGTGTCACCGAGTCGTGCAACTCGCGCGCCAGGCGGTTGCGTTCCGCCGCGATGGCGACCTGCTCGGCCTGCTCATACAAACCGGCGTTCTCCACGGCCACGCCGACCTGCTGGCCGATGGCGGCCAAAAAGCCCATTTCCTCTTGCGGGAAGGGGCGTATGGTGCGGCTCCCCAGGTTGAGCGCGCCCAACACCTTGCCCCTGGAGATCAAGGGGATGCTGAGGGCCATTTGCAGCCCCTCTTGCTGTAGCAGTTCGCGCAGGTAGCCTGGAGGATATTCGCTGGCGTGCCTGACCACTGGCGCGCCCTGTAGCGCGGCGTTCCCGGCGGCGCTATCGCGCAGGGCCACGGTTGCCGCGCTCTGCACGAACGCCGGAGACAGTCCGTGATGGGCCATCAAGGTGAGCGTCTCTTGTTCGGCATCCAGCCGATAGGCAGTACCCGCCTCCAGCCCGGTGACTTCCAGCGTCTTTTCCAGAGCTGCCTGAAGCACCTCTTCCAGGTTGAGCGAGCGGCTGACCACGTTGGCGATGGCGTTCAGCGTAGATAGTTCCTCCGTGCGCTCTTGGACGCGCTGCTCCAGGTTGGCGTACAGTTCTTGCAGTTGGCTGGACATGCGGTTGAACGCCGAGGCGAGTTGGGCGAGTTCTTTGCCCTGTGGCTCGTGGATCACCTGTTGCAGGTTGCCGTGCGCCATTTTCTGCGCGGCGTCGGTCAGTTCGGCAATGGGCCGGGTGATACGCCGGATGCCGATAGAGACGACGATGGGCGGCACGAGCAGCCCCAGGACGAGCAGCCCGAGCAACAGCCGCCCGTAGCGCGTGCTGACCTGGGTCAGAGAGGCCCAGCTTTCTTCTTCGATCAGGCCCCAGGTCGTGTTCTCGATGGGGGCAAAGCTGGCGATGATCTCCTGGTTGTCCACGTTCCTGGTGCGTAACGCGCCCGCTTGCCTGGACAACACAGCCTGCACGGCGGGTTGCGCCGATAGGTCTTGGCCAGAGCGTTCAGGGCGCTGGTGGTCTATGGCCCGCCCGCGACTATCCACCATGTACAGCGTCGTATTGGGCCGGGCATGGGAGGAGAGCAAGCTACGGACAAACGCCCGGGGTTGTTCGGACCCGAGTTGGAACATGCCGATGATTGTCCCGGCGAAACGCATCTTGTCGTCTCGGATTGGCATGATGATGGCGAACGCGTCGCTGCCGTTTGGCCCAATCGTCTCGATATCTGTCCCGAAAATCGGGTACATGGGTACTGACGATGCCAGACGGTAACAGTGGCGGTCAGACCAATCCTGGCCCAGAGCGTCCATGCGCCGGGGGTCGGCGGCCACCACTCGCCCCGCCTGATCGAGAATCACGACTCCCGCGTCGAACGGGAGCAGCCGGGGCATGGCCCCGCGCAGCGCCGTCTGCTGGTAGGTCGGGTCCAGCCCCATGACATCGCGGCTTCTGCTGAACTCGTCCAGGGTATCGGCATACCCCATCATCTCGACGCCTATCTGGCGGGCGAGCAGGTGGGTAACCTCCTGGTTGCGTTCCATCACCAGGCTTTGCGTAACCTGCCAGTAGGTGTAAAAGGCGAATAGCGCAACTGCGCCCAGGATGATCATCGTCGGGATCAGCGACCAGGCGATGATCTGCGGGCGCAAGCTGCGGCGGCGGCGAGCGATGGAAAGCACAGGGCCTCCTATCCGTGGGCTACGTTACCGGATAAACTCGAACGTTTGCATCATCTGTCGGAACAGCTCCACATATGCCTCGTTGCCCTGAACGCGCTCAGGAAAGCCCGACACATAGTCGATGAACGTGGCCCGCCACTCTTTGTCTGTCGGATTTTCGATCAGGTAGCGCAGGATTGTGATCTCGTCCGTTACCTGCTCTAGCTCGAATGTGGCGGGGTAGCCGTTCAACTCGACCATCTCGCTCCGATTCGGCTCGATGTGCGATGCGCGGTATTCCTCCCAACTGCCTTCTGTCAGTTCCAGGTTGAACGGAGTGGTCAGGCCCCACTCCTGCGGATAAAAGTACACGATCATCTTGACATCAGGCGCGCCAATAGGAGGGGCGCTTGGGTCGGCAGTCACCTCTTCATACATCCAATCGGGCGGATAGGCAACCTGGACGCCAAAGGTGTCGTTGCGATAGATCTGCCAATTGGCGAACGTGGATTCGTTATAGGGCGCGGGGGTGCTGGCTGATTCCGCGTCGCTGGCTGATTCCGCCTGGCTGGGCGGGATAGTGGCGCTGCCCTCGCTCGGACTCGCGCTGCGCTGGATGCCCGCGATTACCCATGTATCGTTGGCCTGTTGCAGGGTGATCTCTAAAAAGTGGCCTGGAAAACTACTGCTGATGAGGACGGTGGCCTGCCCCCCCTGCACGTCCACCTGCTCCACCCGGACATGCTGGGGAACGTCCTGCGCGTAGAGGATCGGGTCATAGCCGGGGCCACTCTGGCGCATCTCCTCTCTGGCTTGATCGCTTTTCTGCGTCAACTCGTCAGTCAGGTAGCCGGTTTGCTTGTAGGCATCGGGCAGCATGTGCTCCGGGTTCTGCGAGTACCAGCCCTCGATATACCAGGTATAGAACGTTTTGACCACCTCTTCCGGGGCCATCCCCGTGGGGTCGGCGATTGTAACCGGCACAGAGGTGGCGGTGGGGAGCGGGGTGGGCGTGGCTGGCGTTGGCTGCACGGTGGCGCAGGTGCTTATAACAACGGCAAATGCAAAGGAAACGAATATGCGGGGCCATCTGCTAGTAGTCATTGTCTTACCATCCTTTGATAATTCTGATCGCTTGCTTGCCCAGAGCATACAGCAGATGGGCCTGCAAGCCATCGGCTAAAGGAGGAGGTTAGCCCCTATACAACCAGCCAGTCTTGATATCCCCCAAGTGGCCAGGTATGGTCGCGCTTTGCATGAATGTTGACTGTTTATCCTGATAGCTCGACGTGATATCTCGTAGGCAGTTGAAACTGCACCAACGTTCGCAAAGCCGCCCTTCGGCGGCTGCAGATGAACCTGCGCAGGCAGGTGCGCCCAGTGGCGGCGGGCCTGTAGCCGCGGCATTCCTGCCGCGCTCTCTATAGGGGCGCCATCTCGTAGGCAGTTGAAACTGCACCAACCACTGCAAAGTCGCCCTTCGGCGACTGCGGATCAGCCTGCGAAGGCAGGTGCGCCATGCATGGCGAGGCAAGGGTTGCCGCGGTTTCAACCGCCCATCCCAACGGCGGTTACCGAACTATTTCATCACAATATGTATTAGCCAAACCAGATGATCCCATCGGGGGCCGCAGCGATGGCCCGCACCTCCTTGTCTGGCAGGCCGTCTTGCACCCGATAATCGCGCCAGGCTCCATCCGGGGTCAAGCGGCTGGCGCCCTCGTCCGTGCCGAACCACAGCGCGCCGTCAGGGGCCAGGGCAATGACCCACACATAGTTACCGGCGAGGCCATCGCGGGTAGTCAGGCTTTCCCAGGAGCCGTCGAGCGCCAGCCGGCTCGCTCCGAACGTGGTGCCGAACCAGATAGAGCCATCCGGCGCTAATGCGACAGACAGCACAGTATCGGCGGCCAGCCCGTTGGCGCGAGTATAGGTGCGCCACATGCTGTCGGGAGTGAGCCGACTGACGCCGCCACGCGTCCCGAACCAGACGACCCCATCGGCGGTGACGAGGATCGAGTTCACGTGATCGTGTACCATGCCTACTGAGCTATCGAAATAGAGCCAGGAGCCATTGGCTGCCAGGCGGGCGGCTCCCTGGTCAGTGCCGAACCACACCGACTGGTCGGGGCCGATGGCGATGGTGGAAACCAGCGCGCCGGGCAGAACGTCGGGCGCGGCAAAGGAATCCCACTGCCCCTGGGCGTTCAGGCGGCTGGCGCCGTTGCTGGTCCCAAACCAGGCGGAACCGTCCGGGGCGATGGTTACGCTGCGCACGTCGTCGCTAATCAGCCCGTCGGAGCGGGTAAAAGCCTCCCACTTGTCCTGGCCGTTGCTTTGCGTCAACTTGCCCACTCCCTCGGCGGTGGCGAACCAGATGGCGCCGTCGGGGCCGATGGCGATGGCGCGGACGGTTTCGTTCACCAGCCCGTCCTTGGTACAGAAGAAACGCCAGTCGCCATCGGGCCGGAGCGCGGCCACTCCGCCGGGGGCGGAACCCTCTAGCTCGCGGTAGATGCTGAACCAGGCGGCGATCTCGGCGCGGCGGCTGGCGGCGTCCTTTTGGCGCTGCTTCTCTTTGAACGCCGACATGCGGCGGAAAATCTCGCGCTGCACTTCGCTGGGGTAAGGGACATGGTCAAAGGTGAATTCCCCGGCGCCAGCCGTCTGGGCGATGACGTTGCCATAGTTCAGGGCAGACGCGATAAAATTGGGAATCTTGAACGAGACATTTTGAATGTTGCCCAGGCTGGCGTCGCGTCGGTGCTCCTCAAAGAACCAGGGGCGCTTTTCGACGTCAATGATTCGGTCATCTGTGACGATGTACACGTCGTTCCCCCAGTCGGTGAACTCCCACCACAGCCAGCCCATTGCCGCCGCCGTGCCCAGCAGCGCGATAAAGGGCAGCGCGGGCAGGGTTGCGAGCAGTTGGGGCGGCCATCCTAGAAAGGACGCTGCCGTGAGGGTGATCCCGATGATGGTGAGAATCAGGGGCAGAAGGGCATCTTGGAGCAGGAAAAGCCAGTGCTTGCGCCAGGTAATCGAGTCGGCGGTCTCGCGGCGCATCCAGGGGAAAACGCCCAGTTCGCCGATCTTGCTCATAACGCGCGCCAGGGTGCTCGGCCCGCTTTCAGGGCGTTCGGGGGGCACAATCTGGCCCACGGGTTGGACGGTGGACTTTTCCTCTTCCAGAGGGTTGGGGCCTGCCGATTGAAGGCGCATGTGCGTGACCAGGTCGGCCCGGATGAGGTCGCGCTCGGCGGCGTGGCGGATGGCGCTGGCGCGGACGACCTGCGCCATAATCAGGTCGCGCATTTTCTCAGGCTGGGGGATGTCGGTGAACCGGACCGTGCCTTGGTCGGCGGCGGTGGTGATTGCCAGGTCGCCGTAGCCTAGCAGCGCGCCTTCCGCCTTGATGGTGATTTTGACGTTCTGGACTCTATCAACAAGAGCCTGCTCTCGCGATTCATAGATAAAGGCGATGCGCTCCTGGTGCGTGACGCGCTGGGTGGTAACGACGAAATAGTCATTGCGCCAGTCGAACCAGTGCCATATGAGGAACGGGACATAGATGGCGAGGACGGGCAGGACGCGCACGGGAAAGTTCAACTCGATCTGCCCTCCGCGCACCAGCCAGGCGATGAACAGGAAATAGGCCGCCGTGAGCAGAGTGGCGCGGAAAATGGGCCGCAAAAAGACAAACCAATGCCGCCGGGTGTGGTGCACAACAAACTCGCCGGGATTGAGCCACGTGTAGCGGGGGGCGCGCAGCTTGGCGATGATCTCATCGGGGACGTTCAGCCGGTGTCGGATGGAGGGGTAGGCGTCCAGCAATTCCTGGAAATCGGTCCGCGAGATGGTCCAGATGTGCATTTCGGTGAGGGCGGTGATGGTGGCGTCGCGTGGTTCGCCCAGAAAGAGCGAGGTCGCCCCGAAATAGTCCCCGGCGTGGAGCGTGCCCACCGTCTGACGCAGCCCCTTGTCATCTACCCGGTGGATGATGGCCTCGCCCCTGTCGATGATGAAAAAGCGGCTTCCCAGGTTGGACTGGTGCACCAGGGGAACCCCGCTTCTGACCGTATGCTCGGCGGCTATATCGGCCAGTCGGGTCAGGTCATCAACCGAGAGGCGCGCAAAGAGGGGAACCTGCCTCAGACGTTCTACGAGATCCATATGCATCCCTCAATACCGTAACGAGCCGGAGATACCCACACCGGCGGTCTGAACGCCGATCCCGCGCTCTAGAGCCAAATCGAGCGGGATGGCCTGGTTGTTCGGAGCAATCACCCGTATATGGTACAATCATTTCGACTAGAATGCCAATGGGCCGCTGCAGGTATGAGCCGGTGGCGGCCCATCTTGTGCAGAAGGAGTCTACATGGCGATTTACGTCGATGTTTCGAGTGCAGTACACGCCAAGGCGGGCCTGGGGCGTTATGCGCGGAACCTGGCAGGCGCGCTCAAGCCGCTCTTGGGACAGGATATGCGGCTCTTTCAGAATAGCCGGGGGCGGCTGGGGCCGTTGGCCGGGTGGGAGCAGCACCCCGCCGCGGGCGTGCGACTGGGCTACAAGCCGTGGCGGATGGCAGTGTGGGCGGCGCACTTATTACGGCGGCCAATGGACGGGCTGCTGCCAGAGGGCACGCTGTTTCATGCCACAGAGCATCTGCTGCCCTATTTACGCGACATTCCCACGGTGTTGACCGTCCACGACCTGATTTTCGAGCGGTTGCCCCAGTTCCACAAGTTTTTCAACTATCGCTATTTGCACACCGCCATGCCGCTCTATTGCCGCCGGGCCACGGCGATCATTGCCATTTCCGAGGCGACCAAAGCTGACCTGCAAGAACTCTATGGCATAGACCCCGCTCAGGTGACCGTGATCCCCGAAGCGGCGGCCCCCCATTTCCGCCCGCAGTCGCCGGAGCGGGTGGCGGCGGTGCGCGCGCGGTATGGCTTGCCCCCGCGCTATCTGCTCTCGGTGGGCACCATCGAGCCACGCAAGAATCTGGCGCGGCTGGTGGAGGCCACTGGCCCGCTGATCTCGCAAGGGCTGGTGGATGGGCTGGTGTTGGTGGGCAGCCTGGGGTGGTTGTACGAGGGGTTCTTGCGCGAATTGGAGCGTTCGCCGCTGCGGGAGCGGGTGCTGTTTCCCGGCTTTGTGGCCGACGAGGATTTGCCCGCCGTATACGCCGGGGCGGAAATCACGGTGCAGCCCTCGCTATATGAGGGGTTTGGGCTGCCCGTGTTGGAGGCGATGGCGAGCGGTAGCCCGGTATGTGCGAGCGAGGCCGCCAGCCTGCCGGAAGTGGGCGGCGACGCGGCACAGTATTTTGACCCCCAGGATGTGGGCGAGATGACCGCCGTGCTGCACGACCTGATGTGCGACCCGGAGCAGCGGGCGGCGATGCGCGAGCGGGGGCTGCAACGCGCGGCCCTGTTTTCGTGGCAGCGAACCGCCGAGGAGACGCTGGCGCTATATCGGCGGGTGATGAGGCAGGGCGGCGCTTGAAAAGCTGACCGGAGAGTCTATACTGCCGTTGTGCGTTGAGCCTATCAATCCCCAAGGGGTAGCCACCTATGACGAAACGTTTTGCGATTTTCGGCACGGGATTCTGGTCGCGGTTCCAGTTGGCCGCGTGGCAGGAAGTAGAGGGCGCGGAATGCGTCGCGCTCTATAACCGGACACCGGCCAAGGCCGAGGAACTGGCCCACGCGTTCGGCGTCCCACGGGTCTATGCCGACCCTGTGCGGCTGCTGGATAGCGAGCGCCTCGACTTTGATGGCCTCGATTTCATAGACATCATCACCAATGTAGAGACGCATAGCGGGTTTGTGCGTCTGGCGGCAGAGCGCGGCCTGCCGGTGATCTGCCAGAAGCCGATGGCCACCACGCTGGCGGAGGCCGAGCAGATGGTGGCGGCCTGTCAGGCGGCGCGCGTGCCGTTTTTCGTGCACGAGAACTGGCGCTGGCAGACGCCCATCCGTCAATTGAAGCGAGTGCTATCCGAGGGGCGCATTGGGCGGCCCTTTCGGGCGCGGCTATCGTTTTGCAGCAGCTTTCCGGTATTCGATAACCAGCCCTTTCTGAAAGAGTTGGAGCAATTCATCCTCACCGATATGGGCAGCCACATTCTCGACACGGCCCGATTCCTGTTTGGCGAAGCCCACAGCCTGTATTGCCAGACTCGGCGGGTACACGCCGACATTGCCGGGGAGGATGTGGCGACGGTGATGATGCAGATGGGAGAAGCGGTCACAGTCACGTGCGAGTTGAGCTATGCCAGCCACACGGAGCACGAGCGGTTCCCCGAAACGTTCATCCTGGTGGAAGGGGAGCGCGGCTCGGCGGAGCTGGCGCCCGATTGCTGGGTGCGCGTGACCACCGATGACGGCACGTGGGCCAGGCGATACCCGCCCAAGCATTACCCCTGGGCCGATCCGGCGTACGATCTGGTACATGCCAGCATCGTGCCTTGCAACGCCGATATTCTCGCCAATCTGCAAGACGTCAAGCCCGCCGAGACCACGGGAGAGGACAACCTTCGGACTGTTCGGCTGGTGTTCGCGGCATACGAGTCGGCGCGAACGGGGGAAACGCTGCGCGTCGGCTAGAAAGTTTACAAAATAGTTCGGCAACAGCGGGATGGGCGGTTGAAACCGCAGCAACCTTTGCGTCGCCAGCTTGCTGGCGTCGCCATGCATGGCGCGCCCACCTTCGGGGGCTGATTTGCAGTCGCCGAAGGGCGGCTGCGCCAGCAAGCTGGCGATGCAACGGTTGGTACAGTTTCAACTGCCTACAAGATGACACGCCGGGTTACCTGATTAAACAGTAAATCCCCATCTGTTATCATGCAAAGCTAGAGGAGCCAACGATGACGACCAAAGTAGCACTTTACGGCGCGGCGGGCAAGATGGGCACGCGTATTTCTGCCAAGCTGCGAGATGATGCCGAGTTCCAGATGCTCTATGTAGAGGCCGGGGAGGTGGGGCAGGCCCGGCTGCGAGAGCGGGGGCTGACGGCCACACCGCCGGAGCAGGCAGCCGCCGAAGCGGATGTGGTTATTCTGGCGGTCCCCGATGTGGCGATTGGCAGCGTGGCGAAGGCCATTGTGCCCCGGCTCCAGAGCGGCGCGCTGGTGATCTGCCTGGACCCGGCAGCGCCCTATAGCGACCGCCTGCCAGAGCGGGCGGACGTGGCCTATTTCGTCACCCATCCTTGCCATCCGCCGATTTTCAACGACGAGACCGAGCCAGAGGCGCGCCAGGACTTTTTCGGGGGCATTGCCAGGCAGAATATCGTCTGCGCGTTGATGCAGGGGACGGAGGCGGATTACCAGCGCGGGGATGCGATTGCCCGCCGCATGTTCGCCCCGGTGATGAACGCGCATCGGGTGACCGTCGAGCAAATGGCGATCCTCGAACCGGCGCTGGCCGAGACGACGGTGTTGACGTGCATGGTGGTGATCCGCGAGGCGCTGGACGCAGCGGTAGCCAAGGGGGTGCCCTACGAGGCGGCCCGCGATTTCGTGCTGGGACACATGGGGATCAACGTCGCCATCCTATTCGGCTTTTTGGACGCGCAGGTCTCGGATGGGGCCAAAATGGCCGTCAAGCGGGCCATGCCGCAGATTTTCCAGCCGGACTGGAAAAAGGTGTTCGAGATGGAGAACGTCATTCGCGAGGTCAAGGCGATTACGGGCGGCGAGTGAGCCAGGGGCGAGGCACATCATGCAACTGGGCATTGGCACCTATACCTACAGTTGGGCGGTGGGCGTGCCGGGGTATCCTCTGGCGTACCCGCTGACCGCCGGGGAATTGTTGGAGCGGGCGCATCGGCTCGGTGTGCCTGTGGTCCAGGTTGCCGACAATCTGCCGCTGCATGCGCTATCGGCGGCAGATCGGGACGCGCTGGCGCGACGCGCGCGCGAGTTGGGCATCCAGGTTGAGGTGGGCACGCGTGGCATTGCGCCCGCGCATCTGCGCGCCTACATCGAACTGGCCGCGCAATTCGCCTCGCCCATCCTGCGGGTCGTCGTGGACACGGCAGAGCACCAGCCCCCCGCCAAAGAAGTGGTTGCCACGCTGCGGGCGGCCCTGCCAGAATTGCGGGCGGCGGGCGTCTGCCTGGCCGTAGAGAACCACGACCGCTTTCCGGTCAAGGTGCTGCGGGAGATCGTGCAGGTCGTGGACAGCGAGCAGGTGGGCATCTGCCTGGACCCGGTGAACTCGTTTGGGGCGCTGGAGGGACCGGAGGTTGTGTTGGAGACGTTGGGGCCGTGGGTGGTCAACCTGCATGTCAAGGATTTTACTATCTACCGGGCCGGGCACAACCTGGGCTTTACCATCGAGGGGCGGCCCGCAGGCGAGGGAATGCTGGATATCCCCTGGCTGTTGGGGCGGCTGCGCGAGATGGGCCGCGACCCCAATGCCATTGTGGAGCTTTGGACGCCGCCGGAGGATGATGTGGCCGCGACCATTCGCAAGGAAGCGGCCTGGGCCGAACGGAGCGTGGCCTATTTGCGCGGCATCATCCCGCAGGAGGCAGAGGCCCCATGCTGACCGGCAACCTTCTGCTCTATGGAAGCAGCGAACCCCTGCCGGAGCGGATATCCCTGCGGGCGGGGCCGCTGACGCTGCTGTACGAGGCCGGGGATTTGCGCAACATTGCCCTGGACGGGGTGGAGGTGTTGCGGCGGGTGTATGTGGCTGTGCGCGACAGGAATTGGGGGACCGTGCCCGCCAAGCTGCGCGACGTACAGATAGAGGTTGGCGCGGACTCGTTCGCCGTGAGCTATGTCGCCGAGCATGTCGCGGACGACGTGGATTTCCTGTGGCGTGGGGCCATCGTGGGGCAGGCGTCGGGCACGCTCGTCTTTCGGATGGAGGGGGAATGCCGGGCGACGTTCTGGCGCAACCGGATCGGCTTTAATGTGCTGCACCCGATGGCGTGCGCCGGGCAGCCCTGCGTCGTGGAGCATGTGGATGGCCGCCGGACAGTGGGCACATTCCCGCGCACCATCTCGCCCCACCAGCCCTTTAAAGAGGTGCGGGCCATCCGGCACGCCGTGAGGCCGGGCGTATGGGCCAGCGTCCGCATGGAGGGGGATACGTTCGAGATGGAGGACCAGCGCAACTGGACGGACGCCTCGTACAAGACCTACTCCACTCCGCTGGAACTCCCCTTCCCCGTGCAGGTGGAACGTGGCACGCGCATCACCCAGACCGTCACGCTGTCGCTGGAGGGAGCCGAAACATCCCAGGCTGCTCAGCAAGGGCGGATCACAGCGCCGCTCGTGCTGGCGCTTTCCGGCGAGCCGCCCCGTCCCATGCCCCGGTTGGGGCTGGGCATGGCGAGCGATGGCGCGCCACGGACTGCCCGTGAACTGGAGCGGTTACAGACGTTGCGCCTCTCCCATCTGCGCGTGGACCTGGACCTGTCCGCGCCGGATGTCGCTGGCAGGCTGCGCGAGGCGACCCGGCAGGTGCGCGCGTTGGGGACGCGCCTGCAAGCGGCGCTGTTCCTGTCGCAAGACGCCGAGCGCGAGCTTGATTCCCTGCGGCAACTGCTGGCGGACGTGCAGCCGCCGGTTTGCGCGTGGCTGGTGTTTGCCCACGGTGAGGAGGTGACCGGCGGGCAGTGGCTCCGGCTGGCCCGGCGCTATCTGCGAGACGCGGAACCCACGGCGCAATTTGTGGGCGGCACGAACGCCTATTTCACCCAGTTGAACCGTCAGCGGCCCGCCGTGGCCGATCTGGACGCGGTGGCATACTCGCTCAACCCGCAGGTGCACGCCTTTGACAACTATTCCCTGGTAGAGAACCTGGCCGGGCAGGCGGCGACGGTAGAGAGCGCCCGCCGCTTTGTGGAGGGGCGGCCTCTGATTGTCAGCCCTGTGACGCTGCGGCCTCGCTTCAACCCGGCGGCCACTGGCCCGGAGCCAGAGCCAGCGCCGGGGGAACTGCCGACGCAGGTAGATACGCGGCAGATGTCGCTGTTTGGGGCGTGTTGGACGCTGGGCAGCCTGAAATACCTGGGCGAGAGCGGCGCGTACAGCGCCACGTATTACGAGACGATTGGCTGGCGGGGCGTGATGGAGCGGGAAGCGGGGTCGCCGTTGCCGGACAGGTTCCCCTCGATCCCTGGCGCGGTGTTTCCCCTCTACCATGTACTGGCGGATGTAGGCGAGTTCCGCGATGGGCAGATTTTGCCGAGTGCGTGCAGCGACCCGCTGACGGTGGAGGGGCTGGTGTTGCAGCAGGGGGAGCGGCGGCGGGTGCTGCTGGCTAACCTGACGCCCATGCCGCAGCGGGTGATGGTGCGCGACCTCCCGGCTGTGGTGCGCGTGCGCATGTTGGACGACACCAACGCGCAGCAGGCCATGTGCGCGCCAGCCGTCTACCGGGCATGGGCGGGGAATGTGGCCCAGCCGGTAGACGGGGTGTTGACGCTCGATCTGCGGCCCTATGCCGTTGCGCGGCTCGACGGCGTAATGGAATAGCCGCGCGCTATTGCAGAATGACGCCATCCTGCGCGAGCTGGCGTTGCAGGGTGGCAATATCCACCTCTGCGGGGGACACGCCATCGCGCGCGGCCAGCGCGGCGGCTGTCCCGGCGGCCTGGCCGGTCATCATGGCCGGTGGGATCAGCCGGACGGACTGGATAATCCAGTGATCGACGCTGATGCAGCGCCCGGCCACCAGCAGGCCGCGCACGTCTCGCGGAACGAGGCAGCCGTAGGGTATCCGGTAGTGGCCTACGTCGGCAAAGCTGACCCCGGCCATGCCGACGGTATCGGCGAATGCGGTGTCTGCCACGACCTCTGTTTTGGTCAACGTATGCTGGCCGATGATGTGGCGGCTATCGCGGACGCCCAGTTGCGGGGCAAAGGCGAGCAGGCGCACGTTCTCAAAGCCGGGGACGTTGTGCCGGTATAAGTCGAGCGAGCGGACGAGGCGCCGCCGCAGCTCGACCTCGGCGTAGGTCAGGTCTTCTACGTCAATGGTGCTCAGTTGCCCCTCAAAGCTCTCGTGCAGGCTCGCGCCGGGCCGGGCAGAGGCATCGCGGCCACTCAGCCCCAGCACGTTGATCCAAAACACGCCTATGTCACTGTGGGGGGTGGTGTTTGGGTGCAGGGGGCAGCCGCCCAGGTCGCGCAGTTCGCCGTCCAATTGGCGCATGCGCTCGGGCTGCTCTCGCTGGAACGCCCGGAAGCGGTCGCGGTCCACGCCGCCCACTTTGAGGTTCAGGCCGATACGCATATATCCCATCTCGTACCCGGCCCCCGCCAGCGCGGCCAAGTCGCCGTCTCCCGTAGCGTCAATGCACACCGGCGCGAGGATGGCCTGCCGCCCGGATTTGCTTTCTACGATGACGCCCTGGAGCCGCCCGTCAGCGACGATTGCGCTCGTGGCCCAGGAGTGCAGCCGCAGTGTGACGCCCGCCTCGGTGCACAGTTCGTTGGCGACGACCTGAAGCAATTCCGAGTCGGCATGTGGGCGCGTGGGGCCATCCTCAGCCAGCCCGCCGATGGCACGCAGGCGGTCCAGCGTTTCCCACGGGAGGCCGCCGATCCACTGATGGCCCTGTTTATCAAAGATGGCGTCCATATAGAGCACCAGCCCGCCGGTAGCCAGCCCTCCCAGACAGCCGTAGCGCTCGACGAGGACGACGTCGGCGCCCAGGCGAGCGGCGGCGGTGGCGGCCACGAAACCGGCGGGGCCTCCGCCTACGACCAGGACGTCGGCTTGACGCACGACGGGAATCTCGCGGGCGGGTTCTTGGATGGTATGCATGGCCCTATACCTCCTGGAGTGTTTGTTGTAGACGACTGTCGCCATTGTAGCCAGCAGCAGGCGGTAGGGCAAGCGGCGGCTGCGCGATCCGGCGGTTGCGCGATCCGGCGGTTGCTCGCGCGGCCGATGGTCGTTTGCGGGGCATGATCGCATTTGGAGATACGGGGGTTTTCCTGTATAATGCCTCCCTGTTCGGAGGCGTGGTGTAGTGGCCTAACATGCAGCCCTGTCAAGGCTGAGATCGCGGGTTCGAATCCCGTCGCTTCCGCCAATAGGCCCACCATCAATTGGGAAAATCCCGTTGATGGTGGGCTTTTTTTGCAGTAAAACAGGGTGGGTGGGGATACATGGGTCCTGACGGCACGCCCATCAAGCCGCAACATCAAACCCTCCAATTCGTCGGCAAAGCGGCGAGTTCCTTTGCAGCACCGCAACTCGGATCAAGTACGTGCCAGCCAATAGCCCTATAATCTGAGCGGAACGAGAGGTGATGGGCAATGTACGAATGGCACAAGCAGGTGCAAAAAATAGTCGACGGCATTGACCGCTGCATTGCGAATCGCGATGATGATAGCCTCACGCTGAGCGCGATTGCCAAGGAGAATGGCTATTCCGAGTTCTACATGACGCACAAATTCAAGGAATTGGCGGGGATTTCGTTCCGGGAGTACCTCTGTAAGAGGCGTCTTGCGTTCGCTTTGATTGACATTCGCGATACGAGCAAAAGCATTCTGGAAATTGCCGTGGATTATGGCTTTTCCTCCCATGAGGCGTTCTGCCGCTCGTTCAAGGCAGCCTACGGAATCCCGCCGAGCACATACCGGGCCAGGCCCAGGCCGGTAATGCTTCGTACAAGGCTCATCACCTTTGACCGTTACTTATTAGGTCTAGGAGAGATTGGCATGGTCAAGTCATCCAAGGAAATCAAGATTTATTTCGTATCCATCCCCGCTCACAAGTTCCTGCATATCAAGAATTACGAAAGCAACGGCTACTTTGATTTTTGGGAAAAGCAGGATGCTATCCCCGGCATGGACTGCGACACCATCTGCGGTTTGCTTGACAGCATCAAGGGCAAACTGGACGGAGACGACAGCGTCATCGGCCAGTTCAGCGGTCAGATCATGGCGCGGATATACGAAGACGGGAAAAGCGCCGAAGCGTACGGCGTTCGCCTGCCTGCTGACTATGATGGCGAGATTCCCGCGCAGATGCTTATGATGGATGTGCCCCAGGCGGAGTATCTCGTGTTTGAGCATGGCAGCTTTGATTATGAACAAGAGGGGGCCACAGTCGGTGAAAAGCTGCACGCTGCTATTGCCGCTTTTGATTTCGGTAGTACGGATTATGTCCCCGATAATTCCGCCGGGCGTCTGGCATACTTTTATTTTGACCCTGAGAGGTATATGAAGCGTGTGCTGCCGGTAAAGCATAAGTAATATCCCGTCTGACCAGGAACGGATTTCGCGGAGGGTGCATCCACCGCCTATTTTTGTGTTTTGTGCGTCATCAAACGAAAGGGCCGCAACCACTATGGTTGCGGCCCTTGATTTTTAGCAAAATAGTTCGGTAACAGCTAATAGGAGGGCGGTTGAAACCGCGGCAACCGTTGCATCGCCAACAAGTTGGCGCGTCGCCCTTCGGCGACTGGCTCTCAGCCTGCGAAGGCAGGTGCGCCATGCATGGCGACGCAAACGTTGGTGCAGTTTCAACTGCCTACAGGCAGGAGCCTCAGCCGCGAGCCATCATCTTGACGCAGACGGGTCGCGGAATCTCGGTCACGTGGCCGGTGGGCGTCAGTTTGCCGGTAACCGGGTCCAGGTGGAAACTGACCACGGTGTCCGAGTTCTGGTTGGCCGCCAGCAGGAACGTGCCGGTGGGGTCAATGGCGAAATTGCGCGGCACCCGGCCCTGGGTGGACTCGTAGCCGATGGACGTCAGGAGGCCCGTGCTTTCGTCAATGGCAAACATGGCGATGCTGTCGTGCCCCCGGTTAGAGGTGTACACGAACTTGCCCGACGGATGCATTTGGATGTCCGCGCCGGTGGTATCCCCCTGGTAGCCTTCCGGCAGGGTGGAGAGGGTTTGCAGTTCGTCCAGCTTGCCCTGTTCTGCGTCATAGGCATATGCAATGATGGTAGACCCCATCTCGGTGACGACGTATACGTATTGCCCTTGCGGATGGAAGGCAAAGTGGCGCGGTCCCATGCCGGGGGTCACTTGCGCCCAGGGGTGCGGGGCAGGCGTGAGCAGCCCGTTGGGCAGGTCGAGGTTGTACACCATGACCTTGTCCAGGCCCAGATCGCAGGCGAGCACGTAGCGGTTGTTCGGGTCGGGCATGATCGAGTGGGCGTGCGGCGACTCTTGGCGGGCGGGGTTGGCCCTGCTGGCGCCCTCGTGCTGGATGAACGAGCTGTCTGGCTTGAGCGAGCCGTCCGGCTGGATGGGGAACATGATGATGCT
Organism: Chloroflexota bacterium; assembly: GCA_012515695.1. Classification (GTDB taxonomy): domain Bacteria; phylum Chloroflexota; class Anaerolineae; order UBA1429; family UBA1429; genus JAAYXX01. Next base: position 2,502 of record JAAYXX010000446.1, on the reverse strand, counting down.
GCCGCTGCCATAGTTGGCGGCCATCGCATACTGCCCGGTTCTGTCCGTGCTCACATAGCAGGTGGCCGTGCCTTTGGCGGGCTGGCTATTGATAAAGGTAAGGTTGCCGGACGCGGGATCAATGGCGAACGCGCTGACCGCTCCGCCAGACTCCCCGCCGAGTTCGTTGGTGGCATAGAGAAATCGCTGGCTGGGGTGGATAGCCAGGAAGGAAGGGTTCACTACGCCGGCGGCCACGCTCTGATATTGCAGCGCGCCGGTCGCGGCGTCGAATGTATAGACATAAATGCCTTCTTCTGGCCCACGGGTGTAGGTTCCTACATAGACCAAAAACTCGGTGGTCTGGGTCATGTTCTGTTCTCCTTTCAGATGGGTGAATCGCCCATGTTATAGCCCTTTTGGGCGCAGCCTGTCAATGCAGAGACAGCCCTCCCAAGGAGCTCATCCTTATATATAAGCGCCCTGATGCCACTAAAGGAGAGAAACCGGGCGATTGAAATCGCGGCAACCGTTGCGAAACCTGCCTTCGCAGGTTCGTTTCCCAGCCGCCGAAGGGCGGCGCGCCAACTTGTTGGCGATGCAAACGTTGGTGCAGTTTCAACTGCCGATGACGGGCGAAAAAGATATATATAATGATGAGCCCAGAGAGATGGGCCGCGCCTGCGCTTATGGGAAGCGGAACGGCAGCGGGCGGCGCTGATCGGCGGCTTGCGCTGCCAGGATGGCGAACGCGGTGATCGAGAAGGCTTCCTCTGCGGTGATCAGGGGATTGACGCGCCCCTCGATGGATTCGACAAACTCAACGAACAGGGCGCGATCGCGTTTCACCAGGGGCCAGTTGGGTTCATCTCTCCCGATGGCAATAACGTGCAGGCGGCGGCCCTGGTCGTAGACTTCTAGCACCCCTTCGGACCCAGCCACGCGCACGCGGTCATCCCCGTGGGTGATGGCGGAGGCGGGCCGCAGGTAGTCAAAGTGGAACGTGGCGCTGCCGCCATTGGTCAGCCGGGCGACGAGGGTAGAGACGTCCTGGCAGCCTGGGCGCTCGGTGTGTACCAGGTTGGCGTGATAGCCATACACCTCTGCATACTCTACGCCCGCGATCCACCGGGCGAAATCCAGCGCGTGAATGCCGATCCAGGTGATGCTGTTGCCATAGTGGGCCGGGTTGCCGTACCATTCCGGGCGGTTGTCGCCCCAGCGATACGATTTCTGCGCGCTTATAAGGAACGGCTCGCCGATGATGCCGTTCTCGACCAGCAGGCGGGCTGTGAAGAACGCTGGTTTGTAGCGGAGGGGCAGCATCAGCCCATAGCGCACGTCCTGGTCGCGCACAAGCTGGCGCAGGGTCAGCACATCCTCCAGCGTTTGCGCGGCGGGCTTTTCCGAAAAGACATGGCAGCCACGGCGCACGGCCTCGATGGCGATGGGGGCGTGCGTGTCGTTTCGGCCACACGGGACGACGATGTCGGGGCGTTCGGTGTCTAGCAGCTCCCGCCAATCGTCATAGGCTTGGGGGCGCAGACCATCCCGCGCTCGAGATCTGGCATAGCGCGAGACATCCTCGCCGGGAAAAGAGGGAGCGTAGGCGCAAAAGCGCACCTGAGGTAGGTCGGACAGGTAGGGCAGCACCAGGTGGATGTGCCCCGACGCACCGATCATAGCCAGTTTGTATGTCATGGGAAGCTCCTGCTGTTCGCCTGTTCGCGCAGGCGTTGGGTGAATGACAAGGGCTGATGGTATTATAGGCGACCGAGTGCAAGGCGCAAGAGGGGAGTGGTTTGCATGCGACGGAGGGATGTGCCATAATCGCGGCTGGAGGCGCGTATGCAACGTGATCGTTTAGCGGGTCTATGTCTGGTTGTTTCGTTGATATTGATACTGGCGAGCTGCACGCCAATGGCCGGGAGCGAGTCTTCATCCCTGGGTCAGCCGGAACCGAGCGCCACCTTGCAGCCGACGGCAGAGAGCGCGGCGCCTGGCGATACCCCGAACCCCACTGCTACCCCTACGGGTGCGGCTGCGACCCCTACCGCTGAGCGCAGACCCGAGGCCGGGGATGTGACGGCTACTATTACCGATGAGGCAGTTGCCACTCCACGGGTGCGGGATGAGCGCTGGACGCGGCAGGCTGAACTCGGCCCCTATGCCCCCGAGGAGGAGGACACGGCGGAGGTGGATGCGCGGGCGCTGGCGGAGGGGCAGGTGGTGCTATACGGCGATACGGCGCGAACAGAGCGGAGCATGGACACGCTGATGGAGGCATATGCGGGCCTGGAGGCGGAGGCGTATACGCTGGGCAGCGATGACGCCTATTTGCAACTGCTGGAGGGATTTGGGGCGGGGCAGCCGATGGCCGACGTCTATCTGGTGGCGGACGCCCCTCGCACCCTGAGCTTGCTCAAGGAGGGCAAGCTGTGGAACTATGTGCCCGGCAGCCTGCGCGAGCAGCTTCCGCCCGACGCACAGGAGCCGTTGTTGACGCATCACTGGACGGCGGTT
>JAAYXX010000445.1 GCA_012515695.1 Chloroflexota bacterium | reverse complement strand
GCCGCCTTCTCCCCCCGGGAGAAAGCGGCATACATGCCGGTGCCCCGGAGGGGCGGATGAGGGTGATCCACTGGCGAGGGGACGGCATTTACCTCGCTTTTCGTCCGTGACAACCAAATGTTAGCGCCATTGCCCAAGATGGCGGCGGTCCAATCCCTGCTCGCCAAGAGGCGCTTTGCTTCTCGCGTCTGAGCGTGCTATACTTTCCATTATGACCAACTCTACATATGATCACATCTACTTCTCGCCCCACCTGGATGACGTGGTGTTGTCGTGCGGGGGGGGCCTCTATACGCAGGTGCAGTCCGGGCAGCGCGTCCTGGTGGTGTCCTTTTTCGCCGATTCCCCGACGAATGACGCTTTCAACGCCTACACCCTGGAGCTAAAGGAGCGGTGGGGCGGCGCCCAAGATGCGGTGGCCGTGCGGCGCAGCGAAGACCTGGCGGCGCTCAAGCTGCTGGGAGCCGACGCGCTGCATATGCCCTTTTTGGATTGCGTCTATCGCCAGAATGCGGACACAGGCGAGGTCTATTACCCCACGGTGGAGCATATCTTTGGCGACGTGCACCCTGAGGAGAGCGAGCTTCACCGGGAACTGCTGGCGGCGCTGGTCGAGCGGGTGGGCGGCCTGTCGGCGGCCACGCTGTATGCCCCGCTCACGGTGGGCCACCACGTAGACCACATCCTGGTGCAGCGGATGGCCTTTGCCCTGGCAAAACAGGGCTGCCGGGTGCGCTTTTACGAGGATTTCCCCTATGCAGGCGATACAAAGGCCATTCGCGCCGCGATGGATACCCTGCCCGACGTCTGCTGGCGCCACGAGATAACCTACTTTGACGAGCAGGCGCTGGCCGTCAAAGGGCAAGGCGTGGCCTGCTATACCTCGCAGATCAGCACGTTTTGGGCGAACCTGGACGAGATGCACGCGGCTTTGCGCGCCCAGGCGTTGCTGGTGGGCGGCGAGCGGTACGGAGAGCGTTATTGGCAATTCCCCCAGGGGTGCGCCCCCACTGTTTGATGCTAGATCGAGGCGAATTATGCGAATTCCCGGTTGGTTGTTGAGCATTTCCCGCACCGTGTTGGTGCTGGCGATGCCGCTGGTGCTGTTGTTCTCGCCCCTGTATTTGTTCGCGACGCCGGGGTTTGTGCGCCACGAGTATTCCCTGCGAGATTTCCCCCCCTCTGAGCGGTTCGCCCCTGAAGAGCGGTTGCGTATCTCGGATACCATCCTGCATTACCTGCGGAACAAGGCCACCCTGGCCGATATGAGCGAGGAAACCACCGACAGCGGCGAGATTGCCCTGCTGCCCAGCGAGGTGCAACACCTGGTAGACGTCAAGGTGGTAATGGACGGCATTTTCGCGGCGCACGCCGTCGCCGTGGGGCTGGGGCTGGTGGCGGCGCTGCTGCTCTGGTTCTCGCCACGCCGACATTGGCTTCCGACGGCACTGCGCCAGGGGGTCTGGCTGATGGGCGGCATTATCGCGTTCATCCTGGTGTTCTCGTTCATTGATTTCGACGTGTTCTTTACCCGCTTTCACCAGATCTTTTTCCAGCCCGGCACCTGGGTCTTTTACGAGACCGATACCCTCATCCAGCTTTACCCGCTCCCCTTCTGGATGGATGCGGTCTGGAAGATCGGGGTAACGACGCTGGTGCTCTCGGGGCTGGTGTATTTGCTAGCTCACCTGCTGGATCGCTCGCCCGCTGTGGCTGCGGCCGCGGCTCCAGCAACTCTGGACAGCGACACGCCCCGATGAAACGGAGCATCGCCCGATGATCGACGTAGAGACAGCGCGGGGCTATTATACAGACGGCGACTCGGCGCACGGGTTCGACCACGTGTTGCGCGTGTGGCGGATGGCGCTGCATCTGGCGGAGGAAGAAGGGGCCGACCGGGACATCGTGAGCGCGGCGGCCCTGCTGCACGATGTGGGGCGCGCAGAGGAGCGACGCACCGGCGTTTGTCATGCCCAAGAGGGCGCAAGGAGGGCGCGGGAAATCCTGAGCGGCCAGCCGACGGCGTTCGTCGAGGCGGTGGCCGAGGCCATCGCCCAGCACCGCTTTCGCGCCGGGCAACAGCCGACGACGCTGGAAGCCAGAATACTGTTCGACGCGGACAAGCTGGACGCTATCGGGGCCATTGGCGTGGCGCGCGCCTATGCCGTGGCGGGAATGTTGCATCAGCATCTATGGGCCAGGGTAGACCCCGCCTATGCCGAGCGCCCGCCCCAGGCAGGGGCCAACGACATGGGAGAAAGCGAGCACACGCCGGTGCACGAATACCTGTTCAAGCTGGTCAAGCTGCAAGACCGCCTGACGACCAGGACAGGCCAACGCATAGCGCAAGGACGGCATCGGTTTATGGTGGCCTTTTTCGAGCGGCTAGAGGCAGAAGTGGCGGGGCAGCTCTAGCGTTGCGGGTCAGGCTTGCTGTTCGTCTGCCCGCACCTCGGCCTCTTTGCGGGTCAACTCGGCAAAGGTCGTCTCGTTGAGAATATTGTACGTCGCGTCGGTGATCCTTTGCCACACGTCGCGCACGACGCATTGCCCAAAGAAGGAACAATCCTCGACGACCCCATCCTGAACGCAAGTGACCGGCTCCAAGGGGCCTTCCAGCGCAATTACTACCTCTGCCAGCGTAATCCGCTCCGGGACACGGGCCAACATATGCCCTCCCTGCGGCCCACGACGACTGCGAATCAAACCAGCTTTACGCAGGGTAATTAACAGTTGGTAGAGATAGTTCTCGGGAATGTGACGGACAGAGGCGATGTCGGTACTCTGGATATACCCGTCTCCGTGGCGGCGGGCCAGCTCGAGCATAGCTCTGATGCCATATTCACCCTTGGTGGAGATCTTCATTTTCAACCTCAATGTGATGGCGGTCCGCAGCGGCGGACCTGGAGCATAAAATATATCTTATCAATCAAGTTACTGCTAATTATAGCATAGCCCAACCGGCGGCGCAAAAAGCCGTCGGTTGGTCCCGTAAAGCGTCAACGTTTTGACATAGCCATTCCGTTGCACTATAATTTCCGCGTTGCAGAACTTGGGGTCCACGCCTAACCCCGCCCGGTTCGTAACACCCGTAAGGGTGTCTTTTTTTGTCGTTATTTTAGTGAGGAGAGATCACATGCGGCAGCGAGACGTTCGGTTGCTCATCCTGATCGTCGTAATCACCACCGTCGCCGGATGGGTCGCCTGGCCCGCCAACCCCGGCATCCACCTGCGCGTCGGAGACAAGACGATCGACCAAGATATCAAAATCCACCAGGGCCTCGACCTCCAAGGTGGTATGCAAGTTCTGCTCGAAGCAGACCTCCCCGAAGACCAAACGGTAGACCCCGACTCGATGAATAACGCCAGGGCCATCGTAGAAAGCCGCGTCAACGGCCTGGGCGTGACGGAACCCATTGTGCAATCCGTTGGCGGGCGGCGCATCCTCGTCGAGCTTCCCGGCATCAGCGACCCGGAGGAGGCCATCGCCACCTTGCGCGAAACGGGCCTCATGGAATGGGTGGACGCCGGAAGCACCTACCTGCAACCAGGCACCCGGATCAAGACGGATTTCGCCACGGGCAGCACCGAGGCGGCTGAAGGCGAAACGGAAACCATCTACCACACCGTCCTGACCGGCAAGCACCTGAAGCGCGCCGATGTAGTCTTCACCCAGCAGGGGGGCCTCCCAGAGATCAGTTTTGAGCTTGATCAAGAGGGCGCGAAAATCTTTGGCGAGTTTACCGCCGCCAATCGCGGCAGATACCTCGCGATCGCCCTGGACGGGGTCATTATCTCTTGCCCGGTCATTGACGACCCCATCCCCGACGGGCAGGGCCTTATCAGGGGTTCTTTTACCGTTGAAGAGGCCAAGAACATGGTCGTGCAGTTGCGCTACGGCTCTCTGCCCATCCCACTCAAAGTGGTAGACACTCGCGAAGTCGGCCCTACCCTGGGCGAAGACTCGGTCAACAAGAGTATCCGCGCTGGGGCCATCGGCCTGAGTGTCGTCCTGCTCTTTATGCTGATCTACTATCGCGCTCCCGGTCTGGTGGCCGACGTTGCGCTGATTATCTATGCCCTGATTACGCTGGCCCTTTTCAAACTAATCCCGGTCACGCTGACTCTGCCGGGTATAGCCGGGTTCCTCTTGTCCGTTGGCATGGCGGTAGACGCCAACATCCTGATCTTTGAACGAATGCGCGAGGAATTGCGCCAGGGCAAGACTCTGCAACGCGCTATTGATTCCGGGTTCCGGCGTGCCTGGACGTCTATTCTCGATTCGAATATCTCTACCTGGATCACCTGCGGCATCCTGTGGATCTTTGGTAACAGCTTTGGCGCCAGCGTCGTCAAGGGCTTTGCCATCACGCTGGGGCTAGGTGTCCTGGTCAGCATGTTCACCGCGGTGATTGTTACGCGGACGCTGCTTCGCGCGGCCTTTGCCGCGGGCGGCGAGAAAATCCGCGAAAAAGCCTGGTTGTTTGGCGTCTAGGGGCGATGGATTAGGAGGATTTCATGTTCAACCTGGTACAAAAACGACGTTGGTACTTTGTCATCTCGGCCATCCTGATCATCCCCGGCATCGTCGCCATGATTTACTCGACCATCGCCTTTGGCTCGCCTGTGCGCCTGGGCATCGACTTTACCGGCGGTTCGCTGCTCGAGCTTCGTTTCGAGCAGCCCGTGGAACTGGCCGACATCCGGCCTATCATCCAGGACGGCGTTTTTTCCGACGCGACGGTGCAGACTGTTGGCGATCACCGCGACGTGGTCATTCGCACGTCGCTCAACGTGGGCGCGCAAGAGGCCGTGGCTGCCAAAGAGGCGCTCAAAGCTCGCCTGAGCGAAGAAATTGGCCCCGTCACCGAGATGAACTTTTCGAGCGTTGGCCCGTCCATTGGCCGCGAGACCACGCGGGCCGCTCTGGTGGCTATCCTGGCTACCTCTGCCGCTATCCTGATCTTTATCGCCATCGCCTTCCGGCGCGTTCCCAACGCTTTCCGCTATGGGGCTTGCGCTGTGGCGAAAATGCTGCACGATGTCCTGTTCCTGTTGGGCGTCGCCAGCATCCTGGGGCTGTTGGTAGGCTGGGAAGTGGATTCACTCTTTCTCACCGCCGTGCTGACCGTCATTGGCTTTTCGGTGCAAGACGTGATCGTGGTCTTTGACCGCATTCGCGAGAACGTGAACCGCCGTCATGGCGAGCCGTTCGAGACCATCGTCAACCGCAGCCTGCTGGAGACGCTGCACCGCTCCCTGGCCACGCAGTTGAACGCCATCTTTGTGATGGTAGCCATCATCCTGTTCGGCGGGGTCACGATTCGCAATTTCCTGGCGATCATGTTGATCGGCATGGTTACGGGCACCTATTCCTCTATCTTTTTCGCGGTGCCCCTGCTGGTCACCTGGCAGCAGCACGTGACCAGACGGCTGACGGGCAACGCCAGCGTCAAACGCGCCCCGGCAGCATGACCCGCCTTCGGTAAGACAAGAACGCGAGGGCCGACAATGGCGTCGGCCCTTTTTTCTTGGATGCATCGGCGTAGGTAGTTGATGGGACCGCCGCCATCCCTGGCGGCTTGCAATTATGCCGGCTGGAAGCCGGCGGTCCAATTGGCGCGCCAGCAAGCTGGCACGCAACGGTTGTCGCGGTTTATGAAGATTTACTATTTACCTAGGTAAATAGTAAGTTTCCATCAATCGCCCACCCGCCCATCGTTCTGGATACACCTTTGACACCGTGTCTGCGGATATTACAATAAACAGGCGTGTTTCCCGGCATACGCATCGCGCCAGATAGCAAGGGGGACGCGCCCGGCCCGACTTTTCGGTCTAGATTGTTCTGGGAGTCAAGAGATATGGGTTTGATATTGCTACGCTATGGCGAATTGGCCCTCAAGGGGGGCAATCGCATCGCTTTTCTGCGCCGCCTAAGGCAGAACGTTCGCGCCGCGCTCAAGGCGCATGGCCTCTCTGGTGAGGTGACATCGGTAGAGCGGCGGGTGTATGTGCGCACCGAACAGGTAGAGGAGGCGTTGGACCCCCTCAGCCGGGTGTTTGGGCTGACGTCCATCAGCCCGGTGGCGGAGGCGCGGCACGATATGGACGACATCATCCGGGTGGCGCTGGCCGAGGCGCAGGCCGCGGGTGTCGCCCCCGGCGTCTCGTTCCGCGTGCGAGCGCGCCGCTCGGACAAGACCTTCCCCTATACCTCCCCGGAAATCAACCGCCTGGCGGGCGGGGCCATCCACGACGCGCTGCATGGCAAGGTAGACCTGTCGGATAACGCCGACGTGACCATTGGCATCGAGGTTTCTCGCGAGGAGGCGTTGGTCTTTGCCCGCACAATCCCAGCGCCGGGCGGCCTGCCCCTGGGGATAGAAGGGCGCGTGGTGGCGCTGATGTCTGGCGGCATCGACTCGCCGGTGGCCGCCTGGATGATGATGAAGCGCGGCTGCGGCGTGATCCCCGTCCATTTTACCCAGAGCGACCTGGAAACGAGCAAGGCGATGGACAACATCGAGGTGCTGCGGCGCTATAGCTACGGCTGGGACTTGAAACCCCTGGTGTTCAGCCACTATGACACCATCGCGCCGACGCTGGCGAAATTGCAGGCCATCGGCGAAGAACGCTGGAGTTGCATCTTTTGCAAGCGGGCGCTCATGCAAAAGGCGTGCGAGGTGGCGGAAGAGTTTGGCGCGCACGCCGTCGTCATGGGGGACGCCTTGGGACAGGTAGCCAGCCAGACCCTTGCCAATATGGAAGTCACCACGTTCG
>JAAYXX010000444.1 GCA_012515695.1 Chloroflexota bacterium | reverse complement strand
GTAGGCGTCGTGGTCAGCGTTGGGGTGGCGGTGGGCGGGTCGGCGGCACGTGACGTCAACGAGCGATGCAGCGGCACAGCCGAAATGCCGAATACCACCGCAATCAACGCGGCGAGCACGACGAGATCACGACGAGAGAACCAAAAAGTGTGCATTGAACCCCCACGTTGTTAGCGCCTTATCTTAGCGCAACAGGGTTCGAGTGTCAAAGAAGCCTCTGCTTTATAGACGATGGCCGGGCCGCTTTTGTTCTGTCAAGATATGTCAATTGACCATTCCCCCTACCCGTGCTAGACTTACTTCTTCTAGAAGGAGGTGTAGCGTGCGCGTAATAGCGGGATCGGCCAAGGGCCGCAAGCTGTTGTCCGTGCCGGGGGATACCACCCGGCCCATTACCGACCGGGTCAAGGAATCCCTATTCAACCTGCTGCGGGGGTATGTCGAGGGCACTACCTGGTTGGACCTGTTCGCCGGGACGGGGGCCGTCGGCATTGAGGCGCTCAGCCAGGGAGCCGAGCGCGTGGTGTTCATCGACCGGGTACGCAAGGCCATCGAGGTACTGCGCAAGAACCTGGAAACTACCGGCTTTACCGAGCAGGCCCAGATCGTCCACGGCGACGCCTTTCAATACCTGAAGCACACCGATGCCGCCTTTGACTATATATACGTCGCGCCGCCTCAATACCAGGACTTGTGGGCGAAAACGCTGACCCTGCTCAACGAAAAGCCGCAACTGTTGGCCGAGGATGGGCGGATTATCGTGCAAATCCACCCCAAGGAGTTCCACCCCTTGTCCACGCCCAACTTGACCATGACTGCCGAACGGCGCTATGGCAGCACGCTGCTGCTGTTTTACGCCCACCGGCAAGCCGAGCGCGAGCAGGAGCAGGAGCCTGAACAGGAATACGAGCAAGAGTAAGGATATAGCAGGATGTTATTCGATGTACAGATAGGCGATGTCGTCCAGTTACGCAAGACCCACCCCTGCGGCAGCCAGGAGTGGCTGGTCACGCGCATTGGGGCAGACATCGGCCTAAAGTGCCAGGGATGCGGGCGCAAAGTCATGCTCACCCGGCGCGCATTCAATAAATCGGTCAAAAGGTGCGTCTCGCGCCCGCTGGCGAATCCACAGGACGAGGGGACGCCTGCACAAGATGAGCGCCCGGATGCGCCCGCCAGATAGCGAACGTTGCCATGTATACCCTCGATGATACAATTGTCGCCATCTCTACCCCTATCGGCGAAGGGGGCATCGGCATCGTCCGATTGAGCGGGCCGGAGGCGCTGCCCATTGCGGCGCGCCTGTTTCGGCGACCCGGCAACCAGCCGCTCGGCGAGCCAGAATCACACAAGCTAACCTACGGCCACGTCCTGGACCCCGCGTCGGGCCGGGTGGTGGATGAGGTGCTGTTGGCCTATATGCGCGCGCCCCACACCTACACCCGGCAGGACGTGGTCGAGATCAATGCCCACGGCGGGATTGTGCCCCTGCGGGAGATTGTGGCCCTGTGCCTGAAGCACGGCGCGCGCACCGCCAACGAGGGCGAATTTACCCTGCGCGCTTTTCTGAGCGGGCGGCTGGACCTGGCCCAGGCCGAGGCCGTGCTAGATGTGATTCGCGCCCGCACCGAGGCTTCGCTGCGGGTGGCCGTGGACCAGCTCGGCGGGCGGCTGTCGGCCCGCGTGCGCGAGATTCGCGACGGCCTGGTGGGCGCGCTGGCCCATGTCGAGGCCACCATAGACTTTCCTGAAGAAGACCTGCCCATCCCGGATATTGACCCCGCGCTTGCCCAGGCCGAGCGCCAACTGCGCGACCTGCTGCAGGAAGCTGACCGGGGGATGATCTACCGCCAGGGCATCCGCACGGCCATTGTGGGCCGCCCCAACGTGGGTAAGAGCAGCCTGCTGAATGCCCTGTTGCGTATGGAGCGGGCCATTGTCACGCCCATCCCCGGCACAACCCGCGATACGCTGGAGGAACTGGTAAACCTGCAAGGTGTTCCATTGGTATTGGTGGATACCGCGGGGATCAACGAGACCCAGGATGTCATTGAGCAAATGGGCATCGAGCGCAGCCGCCGCTCGGCAGAACGAGCCGACCTGGTGTTGCTGGTGGTGGATGGCAGCGAGCCGCCTACCCTGGCCGACGAGCAGGTGAGCGCCCTGACGGCCAACAGGCCCACCATCGTGGTGGTGAACAAGAGCGACCTGCCCGCCGCCTGGGATACGTCCACCTTTCGGCCTGACGCGCCGCATGTGTCCATCTCGGCGCTGACCGGCGCGGGGCTGCCCGCCCTGGAGGGCTGCATCATTGAGACGGTGTTCTCCGGCGGGGTGACAGCGAGCGACCAGCCAGTCGCCAGCAATCCGCGCCATCGAGACGCTTTTCGGCGGGCGCTGGAGCATGTGGCCGACGCTCGCCGGGCATTGACGCAGGGGTTGGGCGCTGACCTCGTCGCCATTGACCTGACCGAAGCGACTAACGCGCTGGGCCAGGTGACCGGCGAGACGGCGAGCGAAGACCTGCTCGACACTATTTTCAGCAATTTCTGCATCGGCAAATAAGCAGGAGGCATCTGTGAAGCTGGCTATCGTCTGTTCGTGGTTGAACCAATACGGGGGCGCTGAACGCGTGCTGGACGTGATTCACGATATGTATCCCGACGCCCCGGTCTATACATCCATCTATGCGCCCAGTGCCCTACCGGAGCATTACCGCACGTGGGATATTCGACCCTCGTTTCTCAACCGGCTCCCGCTGATCAACCGCCGCCACCAGTTCTTTTTGCCGCTCTACCCCTTGGGGTTCGAGAGCCTGGACTTGCGCGGGTATGATCTGGTCTTGAGCGTGACCAGCGCCTTTGGGCATGGTGTGATCGTCCCGGCAGAGACGGCCCACGTTTGCTATTGCCTGACGCCTACCCGCTTTTTGTGGGGCTATCACGCCTATATCGAGCGGGAGGGAGTGGGGCGGCTGGCCCGCATGGTGTTGCCCCCCTTCCTGAAGGGCTTGCGCCAGTGGGACCGGCTGGCCGCCGAGCGGGTGGACGAGTTCATCTCTATTTCGCGCACGGTGCAGCGGCGCATCCAGAAATATTATCGGCGCGACTCGCAGATCATCTACCCGCCGGTACGCACGGACTATTTTTCCAACGCGGCGGCTTCTGCAGGCGCGCCGGAGGATTACTTTTTGATTGTGTCGCGCCTGATCCCCTACAAGCGCATTGACCTGGCGGTGCGGGCATTTAACGAATTGGGGTTGCCGCTGCATATCATCGGGGACGGGCGAGACCGGGAGGCGCTCCAGGCGATGGCCCGGCCCAACGTGCAGCTTTTGGGGCGGCTGCCCGACGAGCAGGTGCGCGAGCAGATGGCCCGCTGCCGGGCGTTCCTGTTCCCCGGCGAGGAGGATTTCGGCATCACCCCGCTGGAGGCGATGGCCGCGGGCCGCCCGGTGATCGCCTACGCGGCGGGGGGCGCGCTGGACACCATTGACGAGGGGCGCACGGGCATCTATTTCCGCGAGCCAACGCCCGAGTCGCTGGCCGATGCGGTGCGCCGCTTTGACCAACATGCGTTTGACCCCGCCGCCCTGCGCGACCACGCCCGGCGTTTTGACATCGCCGTCTTTCAGCGCGAGCTGGACGCCGCGCTCCGGCGGGCGGTAGAACGAAAATAAGGGGACGCGATGGGAAACGCGGCAGGATGCCGCGGCTACGTGTGCTGTATGGGTCACCGCGCCGTTCTGGCGCGCAAGGGCACGTGGTGGGCCTGTAGCCGCGCCATGTTGGCGCGTGGTGAGGCGCGGCGTACGGACGCGGCATCCTGCCGCGGCTACGTGTGCTGTATAGGTCGCCGCGCCGTTCTGGCGCGCAAGCACGTAGTGGGCCTGTAGCCGCGCCATGTTGGCGCGTGGTGGTGCATGGCGTACAAACGCGGCAGAATGCCGCGGCTACGTGTGCTGTATGGGTCGCCGCGCCGTTCTGGCGCGCAAGCACGTAGTGGGCCTGTAGCGAGGTGGTGCATGGCGTACGGACGCGGCAGGACTCTCTCCCGCGTTCGTTGACAGGTTTACATAGCCGTACTATACTGAATTAATAGAGATCAGTGGATCACAATCAGATGGGACGGATTGCAGTGGCCCGAAAGCAGCCCTGCTCAACGGTGCTGGTTGGGCGGCGCGGGAATACGCTGTTCGCTATGCTTCCGGTAGGATGCTGTCCATCGAGAGGTGGAGAACCACGGAGGTGCAACAACGCCAACTATGTGGAGGCTCACGGTTCATGAGAACGACATCGCTGCTTACACTATTGCTTTTGTTCGCCATTCTTCTGGCCGGTTGTAACATTCCCACCGCTGTTTCCACCCCTTCCCTTCCACCTGACTCGCCAACCGAGGCTGTGGACCCTGGCGTTGACCCTGCCGAGATGCCCACGGCGGAACCTCTCTGGACGGCCACGCCGACCCAGCAGGCAGAGAACGCGCCCGCCGCTACGGAGCAAGCCGCCAATACGCCCGCGGCAAACGCGGAGGCGACACCCGCCGCCGCAGGTGAGCCTGCGCAGGCGCTCGATCCGGCTGTGGTGGCAGTGGTCAATGGCATAGAGCTTCGCCGGGAAGAGTACGAGCGGCAGGTGACCCAGGCGCAAACCTATTTCCTGCAGCAGCCAGGCTTTGACGTCACAAGCGAGGCAGGCCAAGAGGCGCTGGCCCGGCTGGAGCAGCAGGTATTGGATTGGATGATTGACCAGGTGCTCATCGAGCAGGCCGCGCAGCAAAACGACATTACCATCAGCGACGAGCTGGTGGATTCGCAACTAAAGCGGATCAAGGGCGATGATGAGGCCCGCTTTGCCGACTGGTTGTCGGCCAATGGGCTGACAGAGGAAACGTTCCGCGAGCAACTCCGCATGGACCTGGTTACGACAGCCGTCCGCGACCTGATTACCGCCTCGCTGCCCCGGCGCATCGAACAGGTGCACGCCCGGCACATTCTGCTATCCGATGAGGCGGCTGCTCAGGCGGCGGTGGACAGGCTGCAAAAGGGCGAGAACTTTATCGCCGTGGCCCGCGAAATCTCGGAGGATGAGACGACCCGCGCCGATGGCGGCGATCTGGGCTTTTTGCCCAGAGGGGTCATGCCCCCCGCTTTCGACGAGGCGGCCTTTGCCTTGCAGCCGGGAGGGATTAGCGGCGCGGTGCGTAGCGATTTCGGTTTCCACATCATTCAGGTGGTAGAAATTGACCCTGCCCGCCCCGTCACCGACGAAATGTGGCCTGTGGTGCAACAGCGGGCGTTTGATGATTGGCTGGCAGAGCAGCGAGCCGAAGCAACAATTCTGATGCAGTAAACGTTTGATATAGAACGATGACCTTACGAGTACGAGGAGCATTTGCATGGAAATAAGCTGGTACGGTCAGTCCTGCTTTCGCTTGCGAAGCCGGGGGCTGGCCCTGGTGACGGACCCGTATAGCCCGGAGACTGGCTTGAAATTGCCCCGGTTGACGGCTAACGTAGTAACGGTCAGTCACGACCACGAGGACCACAATTATGTCAAGGGAGTCAAAGGGTCGCCCTATGTGATCACGGGGCCTGGTGAATACGAGGTCGGCGGCGTGTTCGTCTTTGGGGTCGCCACCTACCACGATGCCAGGCAAGGAGAGGAACGGGGCAAGAACACCGCCTACCTGATCGAGTTCGAGGGCGTTACCATCTGCCACCTGGGCGACCTGGGACATGCCCTGACGCAAGAGCAGGTGGAGCAACTCAATGGCATTGATGTGTTGCTGATCCCTGTGGGCGGGCGCACCACACTCACCGGAGCCAGAGCCGCCGAAGTGGTGGGCGTCCTGGAACCCAAAGTCGTTATTCCGATGCATTACAAGATACGCGGATTGGAGGCTTCCCTGGAGACGGCCAACCGTTTCCTGAAGGAAATGGGGGTGGAAACGCCAGAGCGCATGGAAACTCTGACCATCACCGAGGGCCAGTACGAAGAAGCCGACGATACCCGCGTGGTTTTATTGGAGCCTTTGAATGAGAGCAAATAACCCTGTGACACAACCTATAGATACAGACCGCATTCGTAACGCGATGCGAGAAATCCTGCTGGCTATCGGCGAAGACCCCGAGCGCGAAGGGCTGGTGCGAACGCCCGAACGCGTCGCGCAGATGTATCGCGAGATTTTCTCCGGTCTCGGACGGGACCCCGCCGAGGTCTTACGGGTCGGCTTTGAGGAAAACCATCAAGAGATGGTGATTCTCAAAGATATCCCGTTCTATTCCATGTGTGAGCACCATCTACTGCCTTTCCACGGCCAGGCCCACATCGGCTACATCCCTTCGGGGCGCGTGGTAGGCATCAGCAAGCTGGCCCGCCTGGTGGAGATATTGGCCCGCAGGCCGCAACTGCAAGAGCGCCTGACGAGCCAGATCGCCGACGTCTTTATGGAGAACGTCAAGCCGATTGGCGTAGGCGTGGTGATCGAGGCGGAGCACCTGTGCATGACCATGCGCGGCATTCGCAAGCCGGGCAGCAAAGTCGTCACCTCGGCTAATCGCGGCAGCTTTCGCAACCGGCAGGAAACACGTGCCGAGTTCCTGAACCTGATCGGGCACTCGGAAGCGAAATAACGGAGGTAGATTTCATGCGTCGGCGATGGATAGCATTCTCCCTGGCCTTGATAGTTGTCCTGTTAGCGGCGTGCGCGGGTCGCCAGGAACCCACTCTCCCGCCCACTTCGGTGCCCTTGCCCACGCAGGACTTTGACACGCTCATGCAAGAGGCAGAGGCCGCCCTGGACAATCGGCAATTCGAGGAAGCGGCAGTCAAGTTACAGCAAGCCTTGACCCTGGACGATAGTTCGGCCAAGGCGCATTTTATGCTGGGTAACGCTTATGCCCAGCAGTCCAAACTTGCGGAGGCAGAGGCCGAGTTCGAGCGCGCACTTGAGCTAGACGAAAGCTATGCCGATGCGCGGGCCAACCTGGCCGTGGTGTACTATCAGCAGGGCAAGCTCTCGGAAGCCGAGACCATCTTCCGCGCTATCCTGGACGAGTCGCCCAACGATGCGGAATTGCACTATAACCTGGGCGGCGTACTGGCCGGGTTGGGGCGCTATGACGAGGCCATTTCCGAGTTTGAGACGTCCACCGAGTTGAACCCATCCCTGCCCGAACCCTACCTGGGGCTGGGGAGCGTGTATAAGCAGCAGGGTCAGAACGAACAGGCCATCGCCGCGTTGAACAGATACCTGGAACTTTCTGACGACCCCGCCTGGCGCCAACGCGCCCAAGAGATGCTGGCAACGCTGGAATAGCCCGATGAGCAGACAGGCCGGTCAGCCTCTAGATTTCCCCGTCTGCCAGATTGGCAGTCGCGAGTTTCGCTGGGGCGAGCGCACCTATGTCATGGGCATCGTGAACGCCACGCCGGATTCTTTTTCCGGCGAGGGCCTGTTGCGCGAGGGGCAGAACCCGGAGCGCATGGTCGAGATGGCGGTGGCCCAGGCGTTGGCCTTTATAGAGGATGGCGCCGATATCATTGACGTCGGGGGCGAATCCACACGCCCCGGCGCTGCGCTGGTGGACGAAGAGACAGAACGCGAGCGCGTGGTGCCCGTAATCCGGGCGCTGCGCGCTCGTACAGATGTCCCCATTTCGGTGGACACCTACAAGGCCGGGGTAGCTCGCGCCGCCCTGGAAGCCGGGGCGGACCTCGTGAACGATGTGTGGGCCTTGCAGATGGACCCGCAAATGGCCGCCGTGGTGGCCGAACACGGCGCGGCGGTGGTGTTGATGCACAACCGCAGCAAGCCCCGCGACACGGCCATGCAAGAGCGGCTCGGCGGGCGGTATGTGGGCGTCCACTATGCGGACCTGATCCCCGATGTCATCCGCGAACTGGGCGAGCGGGTCGCGGCTGCCGAGCGAGCGGGCATTGCGCGAGACCGCATCATCCTTGACCCCGGCCTCGGCTTTGGCAAGACGGTGGAGCAGAATCTCCAGTTGTTGAACCACACCGACGCGCTGCACGTCCTTGGGCTGCCCATCCTGCTCGGCCCCTCACGCAAATCCTTTATCGGCTATACGCTGGACCTGCCGCCCGACCAACGGGTGGAGGGCACTGCCGCGGCGGTAGCCGTGGGGGTTCTGCGGGGCGCGCATATCATGCGGGTGCATGACGTGCGCGTAATGGCGCGTGTCTGCCGCATGGTAGACGCCATTCTGCGGGCGGGTTGACGATGGCGCGTGTCTACCTGGGCCTGGGATCGAACCTGGGCGACCGACAGGAGCACATCCAGCAGGCGCTACAGGCGTTGCAGCGCCAGGGGTGCGTGCTGTGCGCCGTCTCACCGCTGTACGAGACCGAGCCGTGGGGCGTTACCGATCAGCCGCGCTTTATCAACGCGGCCTGTATCGTGGAAACGAACCTGGCCCCGCGCCCCCTGCTGATCCTGCTCAAAGACATCGAGCGCGAGATGGGACGCGTGCCCACCGTGCGCTATGGCCCGCGCCCCATTGACCTGGATATTCTGCTTTATGACGAGTTGCGCCTGGATACCCCCGACCTGACGATCCCCCACCCGGGCATGTTGAACCGCGCCAGCGTGCTGGTTCCCCTGGCCGATATTGCCCCGGATGTCCGCCACCCCGCCACGGGGCGCACCATCGCCGAGCATCTGGCCGACCTTGGCCCAACGCCAGACGTGGCCCCCTATCCCCCCGGCCTGCCAGCGAAATCATAGCCGCGCGCGTTCTCAGTGCATAATACACCCTCACCACCGGCTGTACTCAGCCGCCCGGCTGAAAGCCGCACTCTCCCAAAGGGCGAGGGAGCTTTGCCGCCTTCTTGGAGAAAAGGGAATTGGACTGCCGCCATCCTTGGCGGCTTGACCATAGCCGGCTGGAAGCCGGCGGTCCGTCCATGCCCCCACCCACTTGGCCTTGAGGGCAAAATCCAAGGGATAGGGTATTCCCATACTTTTACTGGTTGAGTAAACCATTTGATACTATTCATTGGTTCAGCAATCAATCCCCCTAAAAATGGGTTGCCTCCAAGCCCAACTCCTCGTACAATGGGGCAGCCTGAAATCCTGCACCAGATTACATCCTCCACAATCGCGGAGATGGCATCCTATGAAGCGATATTCATTGTTATTGGTAGTGCTGACCCTGTCCCTTCTTTTTACCCTGGCCCCTGTGCAAGCGGCGAATCCTTCCTCGCTGCCCAACGCAGCCAAGAGCCTGTCGCTCGCGTCCATTGAGAACATAGCGGCCATCCCCGTAGAGCTGCGCGTCAAAATCGACCCCGACCTGCTAGAGCAGCTTGTCCGCCAGACACAAGACGCCCAACGGCAAGGGGCCAAGCCCGCGCCCATCACCTACCTGGTACACCTGCGAGAGCAGGCCCCGTTGCGCGACCTGTCCAGCATCTCATCGCAAGACAAGCGGCGCGCCCTGTTGGTGGAGCGGCTGCAAGAGACGGCCCGCCGCAGCCAGTCCGGGGTGTTGGCCTATCTCGCAGCCCAGCAGCGCGCGGGCGAGGTGGCGCGCTATCGCAGTTATTGGGTGTTCAACGGGCTGGCCGTAGAGGGGAACCTGTCCACCGCCCTCGCCCTGGCACAAAGGCCCGAAGTAGAAGCCATTCGCCCCAACCGCGTCCATCGTCTCTCGCCGCCAGAAGCGCCCGCCGCTGGGGCGGAAGCGACTGTCGCCGGGGTGGAATGGAATATCGCCCGCATCGGCGCAGACCGCATCTGGCGAGAGATGGGCTTTACCGGCGCGGGGATCGTGGTGGCAAACATGGATTCGGGCGTAGACTGGACCCACCCCGCCCTTCAGCCCCGCTACCGGGGATATAATCCCAACAACCCCGCCGCGTCGAATCATCACTATAACTGGTTCGACGCTACCGGAACCTACCCGAACGCGCCCGGCCCCAATCAGCCCCATATCACCAACCTCTCCGACCACGGCACGCACACGATGGGCACAATCGTGGGGGGCAGCGAGGGCGGCACGGCCATCGGTGTGGCCCCGGGAGCGCGCTGGATCGCTACCAAGGTTTTCGATAACCGGGGAAACTCGACAGACGAGTGGATTCACGCCGGTTTCCAGTGGTTGCTGGCCCCAACTGACCTGAACGGCCAGAACCCCGACCCGTCCAAGGCCCCGGACATTGTGTGCAACTCTTGGGGCGACGACAACGGCCAGGACTTGACCTTTCGCGATGACGTGAACGCTTTGCGAGCGGCGGGGATTTTCACCGCCTGGGCTGCGGGCAACAATGGGCCTCAGCCGGGCACTATCGGCTCCCCGGCCAGCCTGGAAAACGCCTTTGCCGTGGGCGCTGTCGATAGCCAAAACCAAATCGCCTCGTTCAGCAGTCGCGGCCCCTCGCCGTGGGGCTATATCAAGCCCGACGTCGTCGCGCCGGGGGTCAACATCCGCTCCACTATCGCCGGGGGCGGCTATGAGGCGGGCTGGAACGGCACCTCGATGGCAACGCCCCACGTGGCCGGGCTGGCGGCGCTCATGTGGGAGGCGGACCGCTCCCCCGCCTTGCGCGGCCAGAGCGCCAACCCCTCTCTCACCGTCACCTCCACCGAGTATATCATCAGCGATACCGCCCTGGAACTGGGACCAGCCGGAAAGGATAACGCCTACGGTCTCGGCCTGATCAATGCCTATGAGGCAGTGTCCACCGTGATTCAGGGGGGCACGTTTGCCGGGCGCGTGACCGACGCCCACACCGGCCTCGGCATGGCGGATGTGCTGCTGACGATGACCAGCCGGACGACGGGCGCGCAGACGTTCACCCACAGCGACGCCCAGGGCTACTATTCTTTTACCGTGGCCGCCGGACGATACGACGTGACCGCGACCAGGTTTGGCTATCACGAGGCGCGAGTAGAGGATATTCAGGTGATCGTCCAGATGACCACCCAGCTCGACCTGGAGCTACAACCGCAGCCGGGCGGGGTGCTGACCGGGCGGGTCACACGCAATACAGGCGGCACGCCGGGCGCGGCGACGGTGCAGGTGTTGGACACGCCCATCTCGACCAGCGTAGACGCGCAGGGTTACTATACGCTGCCCCTCCCCGTGGGAACCTACACCGTGCGCGCCCTGCCCCTGGGGCCGGGCTATCGCGGCGAACAGGCCGTGGGCGTGGAAATCCTCGCCGATGCTCAAGTTGGCCTGGATTTCGCGCTGCAAGATGCCCCCCGCCTGCTGCTGGTAGATGCGGACGCCTGGCAGAGCAAGAGCCAACTGCCCTACTACCAGGCCATGCTGGATAACCTGTGCTACGGCTATGACACGCAGGCCATCACGAAACCGCCTCTCGACATCCCCGACGCCGCGCTGTTGGCCCAATATGACCTCGTGATCTGGTCGCAGCCAGTCACCTCGCCAGGGTACGTGGGGGCGTGGGAGGAACTGGGGAGCTATTTGGAGCAGGGCGGGCGGCTGCTGCTCACCGGCCAGGACATTGGCTATTGGGACGTCGAATTGGGGGGCGCGCCGACGGAATACGCCCGCTATCTGCACGCGGAATACCAGAGCGAGGATGGCGGACTGAGCGCCCTGATCGGCGCCGACGGGAGCGCGCTGGAAGGGCTGGTACTGACCTATAACACCCCTGACAGCGCCCAAAACCAGGTTGCTCCCGATGCCATCGCGCCGGGGGACGGCCTGGCGGCTGGCGCGATGGCATCCCCGGCGGGGGTCGGCGCGGGCCTTTTGGTGGACGCCTGCAACTACCGGGCAGTCTACCTCGGCTTTGGCCTGGAGGGAATGGGGCCTGCCGCCGCCCGCGAGGAATTGCTGGCGCGGCTGATCACGTGGCTGGACGGGGAGCGGCCCGCCCATGCCCCCGCGCTGACAGCGCCCGTTGCTTCCCGGCTGGCCGCCATTGGCAGCACAGCCCGCTATGTGGTCTGGGTGGCAAACCAGGGGCAAACCCCCGACAACTACACCCTGACCGTGGATTCGCCCTTGTGGTCGGCCCGCCTGATAGACCCGCGCACGGGCAACGCCGTGGAACAGGTGGGGCCGTTGGCTCCCTGCGCGTTCGTCGAACTCGAATTGCAGGTCGAGATTCCACCAACGGCTGTGGCCAACGAAGCGGCGCAGACGCTTGTGCGGGCCGTGTCCGATGCATCCGGCATCATAGCGACCTGGACAGCGCGCACCGGCGCTATGCCCGGCTGGCAAGCGGCGACGCCCCTGCCCGATGCGCGCTATCGGCTGGCCGTGGCCGCGCTGGATTGCTCGCTGCTGGCTGTGGGCGGCTATGGCAACGACATACACGAACTGGCTCTAAACCGGGCGACGCGGTTCGATCCGGCAACCGGAGCCTGGACGCCCGTTGCGAACAAACCCACCGCCGCCGCCAACTCGGCCATCGCCGTGGTGAACGGGCTGGTGTATGTCCTCGGCGGGTATGACCCCGACGCACCCGAGCCTTTTCTCGACGACTTGGAAGTCTATGACCCCGCCAGCGACCATTGGGAGATCGCTCCACCGTTGCCCATTCCCCTGAGCGGAGCGGCAGCAGCAGCCTATGAGGGGAGCATCTATCTGTTCGGCGGCAGCGGGCCAGCGGGCGACTCGGACGCCACGTATAGATACGACCCTCAGACGCAGGCGTGGGAGACGCGCGCGCCGATGCCAGGGGGCGCGCGAATCTTTGCGCGGGCCGTCTCGCTGGGAGAGTATATCTATGTGGCCGGGGGCTGGCCCAACATCAAGGGGCTATGGCGCTATCACCCCGCCACCGACACGTGGAAGGCGCTGGCCCCCATGCGCGTGGGCCGACACAGCATGGCAATAGCGGCGCAGGGGAATTACCTGTATGTGGCCGGGGGAGGCAGCGACTGGACGGGGCTGGCCTCCGCCGAACGGTATGACGTTGCGAGCGATAGCTGGGAATTGCTCCCTGCCCTGCAAGACGGCAATCGCGCCGGGGCAGCGGGCGCCTGGCTGGATGGTCGCTTTTACGTGGTGGGCGGCGCCGGGGAACGCACCACGGCAGCCGTGGAGGTCTTGTCGCTGGCCGCTCCCCTGGGCGGCTCGCGCCTGGAAGTAGACCAGCCCATCGCGCGGGCGGGCGACACGCTGCGCTACAGCCTGCTGGTGAGAAATCCCGTCCCCGCCAACGCGGCGGCCAGTTGGTCCCTGGCCTTGCCGCCACAGGTCGCCTATGTGCCCGGCTCGGCCACTGGCGGCGCTACCTATGACGCCAAGGCGCGAACGCTGCAATGGGCGGGAAGCGTGCCGGGGGCGGGCCTGCTGCCCTTTGGCTTTTCGGCCACCATCGCGGAGGATGTGGGCGACGGGGCGGTGATTACCGCGACGGCGCTGCTCGACGGCGGAGGGTGCGCCCCCGCCGCGTTGAGCGCCACCACCCGCGCTTTTGTGCCCAGCCTGGCACCCTCCACCAAGCAGGTGGACAGGCAAGAAGTAGCTCCAGGGGAGCGGCTGCGCTACACCATCACCCTGGCAAATAGCTCCCCCTTTGCCATAAATAGCGCGTCCCTGCTGGACCCCCTCCCAGAGCATACGACATATGTTCCCGGCAGCGCCACCGGCGGCGCGGTGTATAACGTTGATCTACGGCGCATCGAATGGCACGGCGACTTGCCGCCGGTGGAAATGGTCGGCACGTCCATGAACTGGGTAGACGCCACCAACGGCGAGAAGCTCAACCTGGAGGATGATACCTGCGTTGGGCCGCTGGACCTGGGGTTCGAGTTCGAGTTCTATGGCAAGCGGTACTCGCAAATCTATGTGAACAGCAACGGCATGGTGTTGTTTGACGCTTGCAGCTCGGCCTATAACAATGCCCCCATCCCCAGCACAGAAAAGCCGAACAACTTTATCGCGCCGTTCTGGGATGACCTGACGCCCAACGGCGGGGCGGTCTACTGGCAGGTGTTGGGCAATGCGCCCCGGCGCTACGCGGTTGTCGAGTGGCAAGGGGTGGGCGTCTATTCGCAAAGCCAGCCACAGACGTTTGAGGTGATCTTGTACGAGGGGAGCAACCGGGTCGTCTTTCAATACCTGGACATGAACGGCGATCGGGGCGCGGGCAGCTCGGCCAGCGTGGGCATCGAGAACGCCGATGGCACGGCAGGGGTGCAATATCTGTATAACGGCAACCCCGCCGACCATGCGCTCCACGATGGCCTGGTTGTGGAGCAGACGCATAGCAGCACGCGAAACCTGTCTACCCACGAGATCACCTTTGACGTGCTGGTAGACAACCCGGTCCCCCCGGCGACGGTGATTACCAACACCGCCCGCATTCACGATGGCCGCCAGGTACACGAGCGCAGCGCGGCCAGCGTGGTCTATTCCCCATCTTTTGAGCAATCTAGCAAGCAGGTGCAGCCCACGCGCCCCTTGTCCGGCGAGGTGGTCCACTATACCCTGCAAATCGTCAATTCGGGCAACGCGCCCGCCATCGCGGCCCGGCTGCAAGACCCGCTGCCCGCGGGGTTGACGCTGATCCCTGGCAGCCTGCAAGGAGCGGGGGCCACCTATAACGCGGCGGCTCGCGCCATCGAGTGGCAGGGGCAAGTGCCGCCGGGTGGAGCAGGGCTGACCATTACCTACCAGGCCAGGGTAGACGAGGGGTTGCCCGTCAATACCTGGCTGACCAACACGGCCACCCTGTCGGAGCAGGGCGTGCCCGTGGCCCGGCTGGAAGCGGGCGCGCTGGTAAACGAGGTGAACCTGACGCCCAGCACCCACCTGGCCCACACCAACGAGGTCATCGCCGGGGAAGGGATCACCTACACCATCACGCTGCACAACGGGGGCCGCCTGACCGCCACAAACGTCACCATGACCGACGAGTTGCCTGCTGCCCTGCAACTGGTAGAGGGCACGCTAGAGGGCGGCACATACGACGCCGAGCGACACGCAATCGTGTGGCAGGGCACGCTGCCCCCACATAGCGGGCGAGTGGTGCGCTTTCGGGCCAACACCCTCCCCAATACGCCCAATGGCACCATCATCGTGAATACTGCCCGCATAGACAACGGCCACGGCGACGTGATCGAGCGCCCGGCAGAGGTGCGCGTTTTGCGCGGAGACCTGAGCGAGTCGGACATGCTGGTAACGCCCGGCTATGCGGCGGCGGGGGGCACAGCCACCTACACCCTGCGCGTGCGGAATAGCGGGCCGGTGGATATCGCCGGGAGCCTGCTGTGTCTGCCGCCAGAGCCGTTGAGCGTGGACATCGCCTCGCTATACGCCAGCGCCGGTAGCATCGGCTGGGAGGACGGCGTGCGCTGGGAGGGGCTGGTTCGCGCTCAGGGGATGGTGATTGTGCGCCTGACCGTCGCCATCCCCAAGGACGCGCCACAGCAAACGCTGATGACAGAGGCCCATCTGGTGGATGTCGGGGGACTGGAGACCGTCTTGCAGGCCGATCTGACCATTGGGGCCGAAACGGGCAGGGTGGTCTATCTGCCGATGATGTTGCGCTAGGCGCCGGAGGGGAGTGCCGGGGCTATTCTGAGGGCGGCTCTTTGCCCGTTAGCAGGCGGCGCGCCGCGTAATAGCTCAACTTGGGGCGGCGGTACTCGTCTAGCAGGCCCTTGTTGTTGTAATTGCGCGGGCGTTGCAGGGCGCGCGCGCCTCGGTCTGTGCGCGTGTCAAAGAACTGCCAGATATAAAAGCCCACCAGATCCGAACGCTCGACGAACGCGGTCAGGGCATCTATCAGAAGGCGTTGCTGGTGCTCCTCGCTCCAAACGACGCCCGGCTCCAGCGCGTGATATCCATAGATGGCCCCCGCGCCAAACTCGGTGACTAGCAAGGGCTTGTCCCCAACCTTGGCCCGTATGGCATCGAGAAACTCGTTCCAGGTCATGTCGTGCCAATACCAGCCATAATAGGCGTTCACGCAGACCACATCCACCAGGTCAAAACAGATGTCTTGCAGGTTGCGGTTGGAGGCAAAGGTCACTGGCCGGGTAGGATCGGCGTCGCGGGCCGTTTCCACGAGTTGCTCCACGGCGGCCCGCCCTTCGGGGGTGTCGGTGGCGCATTCATTGAGCACGCTCCAGGCCCAAATGCAGGGGTGACAGCTATCTCGCTCGATCATGGCCCACAGCATGGCCGAGGTGCGACAATCAATCATCTCTAGCCTGAGTTGCTCGGCCTTGAACCCCCACAGGGGAATCTCTTCCATGAACAGGATGCCCCGCTCATCACACAGATCGAGGAAGCGTTGATCGTTGGGGTAATGGCTGCCGCGAATCGAGTTGGCCCCCAGGTCGCGCAGCAATTCCAGGTCGCGCAACATCAGGTGAGGGGGCAGAGCAAAGCCCCAATCGGGATGATCTTCGTGGCGGTTCACCCCCGCAATGTGCAGCGGCTCCCCGTTCAGCAGCACGCGGTCTCCGTCAATGGAAATATCCCGAAAGCCCGTCCGCTCAATACAGTCATCCCCGGCAAAATTAAGCCGCGCCTGGTAGAGGCGCGGCTCGTTTGGCGACCAAAGTTGCGCGTCCTTGACGTCTACGGCAAACAAGAGCACCTGCGCGTCTCCGGACTCGATGCGCACGCGCTCCGACCTGATCTCTTGGCCGTCCAAATATAGCGTCCAGACATCATCCAGCACGCTGTCTGACAGGTTAAGCAGCTCTGCCCGCACCCGCAACACCGCCTTGCCGTGCTTTACTACTGGCGTCAGCCGCAGGGAGGCGATATAGCCGGGGCCAGAGAGTTCGTCGAGCCAAACGGGGCGCGGGATGCCGCCATAGCGGAACCAATCCAGGTAGGCGGAGGGCACGGTGGTGGTCATATCGTGCGTGTTGTCCACCCGCACAATCAGCTCGTGCGTCCCCGGTTCAGGGGAGGAAATCATAAAGCTAAAGGGCAGGAACCCGCCATAATGCCCCCCCAGCGGGTCGCCATCCAGCCAGACGTTCGCCTGATGCGTGACTGCCGCAAAGTTGAGCACGGCGGCCATACACTCGCCAGTGGTGATACGCGTGCGAAACCAGGCTGGCCCCTCATAGTTGAGCAACTCTCGCGTTGTATTCCAGACGCCCGGCACCCACATGGGCTGGCTGTTCGATGGGTAATCGGAAAACCAGCCCTCACCGAAACCCATATCATGCGGGTCGGGGACGAAATCCCACATGCCTTCCAGAGAAGTTTGCCTGCGTCGAGTAGTTGTGCGAAACATTCTGTGCATGGTCGTCCCTTTCAATCAATAGGCAATCTATGGACAACTATTATATGATGCCGCGTTAAAGAGTAAAGTAGGATGTCAGCGAGGCATTGCGTATCATAGCCGCGCTACCAGCGGCTTGATGGAGATTTACTATTTAACTCGGTAACCCGCCGTGCTATCTCGTAGGCAGTTGAAACTGCACCAACCCTTGCCTCGCCAACAAGTTGGCGCAACCGCCCTTCGGCGACTGCAGATGAACCTGCGTAGGCAGGTTTCGCAATGGTTGCTGCGGTTTCAACCGCCCATCCTAATGGCTGTTGCCGATCTATTTTGTTAAATCTCATATAGCCGGCGGCGACACGCCGATGGTAGCGCGGCTATGATTCCATCAAAGGCCCAGGATCAGGCTGGCAATCGAGAAATAGATCAGCAGGCCGGTAGCATCCACCAGAGTGCTCATCAACGGGCCAGAGACCACCGCCGGATCAATCCGCAGCCGAACGGCCAGGAGCGGCAGAACCGCCCCCACAAGGTCGGCCCAAATCACAATAGCGAGAATGCTGAGGGACACCGCCAGGGCGAGGGGAGCCGAATCTTCCCAGAAAAAGGCTCGCACAAACGCCACAGCCGCCAGCATAGCCGCCAATATCAGCGCCGTCCGTAATTCATGCCAGATAACGCGTATCGCGTCGCGTAGCTCGATGTCGCCCACCGATAGGGCGCGAATGATGGTGGCCGTGGTTTGCGCCCCGGCGTTTCCGCCCGTTCCAATGAGCAACGGCACAAACATCGCCAGGGCAATGACCTGGGTCAATTGGGCCTCGAACATGCTCATGACCGTGCTCGTGAGCGTGCCCGTCACAAACAGCAGCAACAGCCAGCCCAGCCGCTTCCAGGCCGCCTGCGCTACGCTGGTATCCAGGTAGGCGCGATCCAACGGGACGGTACCACCATACCGCTGGATATCTTCCGTGGCCTCGTCTTCCAGCACTTCTACCAGATCATCCACAGTGATGACGCCGACCAGGTGCTCCTCGTCATCCACCACGGGCACAACGGTCAGGTCATAGCGGGCCATCAGGCGGGCCGCCGCCTCTTGATCGTCGGTAACGTGCGCCTTGATCGTCTCCCTCTTCATGATAGAAGACAGTTGCTCGTCAGGTTTCGCCCGAATGATCTGTAGCAGGCTGGCAACCCCAACCAGACGGTTCTCGGTGTCTACCACATAGAGATAAAAAAGGTCGCCCCCTTTGGGGTCCCACTCGCGCAGGACGGGCAACACCTTGTCTATCCGCATACACTGCGGAAAGGCCAGGTATTCCGACGTCATCAGGCCGCCCGCAGTCTGGTCGGGGTGCAAAAGCAGCGGGCGAACCTCGTCGGCTTCCTGCATCTGAGAGAGGGTCGCCACGCTCAACGTCGGGTCCAGGTCTCCCAACAGGTCCGCCGCCTCGTCTGGCCCCATCTCGTCAACGATTTGGGCCAGCACGCTGGCGTCAATCCCCGATGCGAGTTCGGCGGCGTCCTCATCCTCCAACTCTTCCAGGATGCTGGCGACGGCCTCGGCCTCTAGCTGGGGAATAAGTTCCATTTGCTGTTCAGGCGGCAATTCCTCGAAAATATCCGCCTGATCGGGCGGGCGTAGGGACTCGATAATACGCAGCGCGCCCGCCACGTCATCACGCTGCAAGAGATCGCGAACTAGGAGGAGGGTGGTGTTCAGGATATTGGCCTCCATAGTGCCTCCTTGGTCAATTGCTGGATCTGGAATGTCTGACTCTCCAGGGAGTGCAGCCCGATCCAGCGGTCACCAGGAAGCCAGAGGCCAGGAGGTGGCAAAATTCAATCTGGTGGGGGCTAATCTCCCGATAGAGCCTTGTGCCAAGCTACTTGCGGCCGATAAGCGGCGACACGTTGGTCGTCCAAATCGGCCTCATGACTTGATGTTTCTTCCACAGTTGCTCTCCAAATTCTGTTGCACGGTTACTGGCAGAAATCAAAAAGCCGCCAAGCAGATGGCGGCCAAAAATACCCATACCCAATATGGTAAGGGCTAGTCGCTCCTGCAAAGGCTAAACAACTCTGCGGTTAGCTGCTCCCTGCTATAACTGGGAGGTTCCGAGCCAGATTTCATGCTATGCGTTCACCGTAACTACAATACGTACCGTCCCTATTCTATGTTCTTCGCTTCATCTGTCAAGCCTCGCTTTGCAAGCTCGCAATCGCGCCCAATCGCCCCTTCATCCGCCCTGTGGGAGAAGGCCTCTGGTTCCCTCGCCCTTTGGGAGAGGGGTAGGGTGAGGGCATCTGGTTCCCTCGCCCTTTGGGAGAGTGCGGCTTCTAGCCGAG
>JAAYXX010000055.1 GCA_012515695.1 Chloroflexota bacterium | reverse complement strand
TGTCTCTTTGGAGTCGCTGCCGCTGACGCCGAATGGAAAGGTAGACCGCAAGGCGTTGCCCGCGCCAGAAGTAACGCGGGAGGAATTGGGGAGCGCGTATGTTGCTCCGCGCACGCCGGAGGAAGAGATGCTGGCCGAGCTATGGTCTCAGGTGCTCGGCGTCGAGCGGGTTGGCGTACACGACAATTTCGCCGAGTTGGGTGGGCATTCGCTGCTGGCAACCCAGTTGATGGCCCGCGTGCGTGAGGCGTTCCAGGTAGAAGTGCCGCTGCGGACGCTGTTCGAAGCACCCACGGTGGCCGAACTGGCAAAACAGGTTGCCGAGTTGCGCCGTTCACATGCGGGGCTGCACGTGCCGCCAATTCGCCCGGTGGCGCGTGGGCAGCAAGAGTTGCCGCTGTCGTTTGCCCAGCAACGGCTCTGGTTCCTGGACCAGTTGGAGCCGGGGAACCTGTTCTACAACATTCCGCTGGCCGTACGCCTAAAGGGGGCGCTGGACGCCGATGCCCTGCGCCGGGCGTTGAACGAGATTGTGCGGCGGCATGAGGCGCTACGAACCACCTTTGCGGCGGTAGACGGGCGGCCTGTGCAGGTGATTGCGCCCGAACTGAGCATCCCGCTGCCGGTGGAAGACCTGCGCGGCCTGACGCCGGAGAAGCGCGAAGCCGAGGCGTTGCGGCTGGCGACGGAGGACGCCCAGACCCCCTTTGACCTGGGCGGCGGCCCCCTGTTGCGGGCCAGGCTGTTGCAGGTGGATGACGCAGAGCATATCGCGGTGCTGGTTCTGCATCACATCGTATCCGATGGCTGGTCCATGCGGCTGCTGATCCGAGAACTGGCCGCGCTGTATCACGCCTACGCGGCGGGCAGGCCCTCGCCGTTGCCCGAATTGCCCATCCAGTACGCCGATTATGCCGCGTGGCAGCGCGAGTGGCTGCAAGGGGACGTGCTCGAGACGCAGTTGGACTATTGGCGGAAGCAGCTTGCAGGCGCGCCGCCGTTGCTCGAACTGCCCACCGACCACCCGCGCCCGGCCATGCAGACCTATCACGGCGCGATTTACAGCTTTGGCCTGTCCAAAGAGTTGGCGCAGGGCTTGAAAAGAACAAGCCAGAAGGCCAACTGCACGCTGTTTATGACCCTGCTGGCCGCGTTCCAGACGTTGCTTTACCGCTACACCGGGCAGGACGACATCTGCGTGGGGACATCTATCGCCAACCGCAACCGGGCCGAAACCGAAGACCTGATCGGCTTTTTCGTGAACACGCTGGTCATGCGGGCCGACCTTTCGGACGCGCCGAATTTTCAGACGTTGCTGGGGCGGGTGCGCGAGGCGGCGCTGGGAGCCTATACCCACCAGGATGTGCCTTTTGAGATGCTGGTGGAAAAGCTCCAACCAGAACGCAACCTGAGCCATACGCCCCTGTTCCAGGTGATGTTTGTGATGGATAACGCCTCCCAACAATCCCTGGAACTGCCCGACCTGGTGCTGAGTCCCGTGTCGGTGGATGTGGGCAAGGCGACCTTTGACTTGACTCTTTCCATGATGGAGGGCGACGAGGGCCTGGGCGGGTACATCGAGTACAACACGGACCTGTTCGAGGCGGAGACGATCCGGCGGATGGTGGGGCATCTGCAAACGTTGCTGGAAGGGATCGTCGCAGCGCCCGACTGCTCGGTGGCGCGTTTGCCGCTGCTGACGGCGGATGAGCGGCAGCAGGTGTTGGCCGCATGGAACGAGACGACGCGGCCCCTCCCTGGCGAGCGGTGCATGCACGAACTGTTTGAGGAACAGGCGGCCCGCCAGCCGGATGCGGTGGCGGTGGTGTTCGAGGGGGAGACGCTGACCTACGCCGAGTTGAACCGGCGAGCGAACCAGTTGGCGCGGTATCTGCGGCGGCTGGGGGTGGGGCCGGAAACGTTGGTGGGGCTGTGTGCGCTGCGTGGGCCAGAGATGGTGGTGGGGGTG
>JAAYXX010000443.1 GCA_012515695.1 Chloroflexota bacterium | reverse complement strand
TGCGTTGACCCTTGCGTTTGCGTTAATGCAGGCGGACGTTTACATTATCTTGACTATTATAGTTGCATATTTATTTATTGTTGTTTATTTTATCTATTATCTCGCGAAATATCAGAAAGAGATGT
The DNA here is from genome assembly GCA_012515695.1 of Chloroflexota bacterium. Taxonomy (GTDB): domain Bacteria; phylum Chloroflexota; class Anaerolineae; order UBA1429; family UBA1429; genus JAAYXX01. The sequence continues at coordinate 9,450 of JAAYXX010000443.1, read as the reverse complement.
AGCCCTTCGATGTCGAGGGGCAGTTGTGGGGGACGAATACATCCCCCACAACCGACGAAACCCTTGTTCAGAGGGAGCGCAGGTACTGGATGGCTTTGGCGATGTCGCCGACGGGGTCCGCGCCGACTTCGCGCTCGATGGTCAAAAAGCCGTCGTAGCCGATTTCGTCCAGCAGGGCCACCCATGCGGGCAGATTTACGTCTCCCTCGCCTAGCGGCACCTCTTTCAGCACGCTCTTCATGCCGTCTTTGGCGTGGGTATGCACGATGTAATCCTTGAGCACCTTCACCCCGCCCAGTTGGTCGAACCCATACATGCAAAAGTTGGCCGGGTCATAGTTCACTTTGGCCCCGGCGCTGGTGATGGTACTCAGGAACTTGAGCAGATGCTCCGGGCTTTCCGGGCCGGTCTCGGTGGCAAAGCAGACGCCAATGGATTCGCCATACGCGGCCAGATCAGAGCAGGCTTGATAGGCGGCCTGCCAGCCGGGATCATCGGCGCTCTCTGGCAGATGCCCGATATGCGTGGTGACAACGTTGGTGCCCAGGTCTACGGCCAGGTCCATGCACGCCTTGGTTTTTGGGACCAGCTCGCGATTGAGGTCAGCGTTCAGGAAGCCCTTGCCATAGTCGGCGCACAGGGCGCTGAACACCAGCCCCTGGTCGGCCACGAACTGCCGCAGGTCACGGCGGGCCTGCTTGTCCAGGGCCTCCGGCGCGACCTCGCCGCTGGTAACGTACATCTGGATGCCGTCTGCGCCCAACTCGGCGGCTTTCAAGATGCCGCCTCTAGGCCCCAGCCGGAAGGATTCTACCATGACTCCGATTTTGCGGTTGCGCATAGGTGCTCCTTTCTCGTATACAGTGTGCGGTTATGCGTCTGCCATTTGCAGGATGGCGTCCAGGTCGGCGCTGATCTGTGCCAGGCGGCCCAATGGGTCCGCCTGGTCGATGGGCAACTCGGCGGTGATGTACCCGTGATAGCCGATATCGCGCAGGGCGGCCATTACGCGCGGCCAATCCACGCTCCCTTCCCGCAGGTAGGTGAACCGGAACGCCTGCGTGTCAAAGCCTTTGACGTGCACCTGCAGGATGCGTGTCCCCAGCGTGTGAATCCACTGGTGGGGATAGCCATACAGCAAGATGTTTCCCACGTCGAAATAGGCCCCGACGAAGGGGCTGGCGAAAGCATCTACATAGGCCGCAAACTCGACAGGACTGAGCAGGAACTTGTTCCAGACATTCTCTACCGCCAAAGTGACCTGGTGTTTCTCGGCCAGGGGCAGCACCTGGCGGATGGCGTCTGTGGAGCGCTGCCATGCCTGCTCATAGCTCACGTCCGGGGTGACGACGGCGGGCACCACCAGCACAGTGTCCGCCCCTAGAAAGCTGGCTGTCTCGATGGACTGCTCGATGCCTGCCAGGGAGCGGCTTACCACGGTGGGGTCCGGGTCTGACAGAGGGTAACGCCAGTGGTCCGTGTTCATCACGCTGATTACCGGCAGGCCATAGCGTTTGGACAGGTCCATGATCTGCTCCCGTTCGGCGAGCGTGTGCAGGGTGTTTACCTCGATCCCTTGCAGGCCCGCAGCCGCCGCATGGCGAAAGCGCTCTTCTGCGTCAGAGCCGGGGATGCTCCCGAAACAGATGCCCTTTTGCATTTCGGCCTCCTTGTCGTGGATTGGCTAACGTACCGGCACGACCTGGTCAGTGCGCCCCGATTCCTGGGCAGCCAGGATAACCGCTAACACCGAACGGGCCTGCGCGCCAGTGACGAGCGGCTCGCTGTCTTGCTCGATGCAACGCACAAAATGCTCCTGAATGGTTTCTGGCGGCTGGGCTTTTGCCAGGGCGGCAGTGTCAATGACCTGCTCCTCGCCGTTCCACAACTTTTTGTGGACCAGCCCGGCGGCGTCGCTGATGAGCGTGCCCTCACTACCCACTACACCAAAGGAGAAATGACTGAGGTGGCTGGACCAGCTTACGTCTACTGTGCCCATGTCGCCCTGTTGGAAGGTCATCAACACCTGAGCGTGCTCGTCCGAGCGGATGGTGGGGCGCACCCGGTCAAACTGGGCGTAGACGCTGCGGACCTCGCCGCCCTTCCAACAGAGCAGGTCTATATCGTGGCTGCCGAAATCGAGCAGCACGCCGCCGCTCTGCGCCTGATCTCCATACCAACGGTTGCTCATGTCGCAGGGCATATAGCGCCGCGTCCAGCAGTTTACCAGTCGGCCCAACTCTCCCGAAGAGAACACCTCGTGCAGGTATTTATGGGGCTGGGTAAAGCGCAGCACATACCCCACCATTAGCTTGATCCCGGCCTGCCGGGCGGCTTCCACCATTAGGTCCGCTTCGGCCAGGTTCAGTGCCAGCGGCTTTTCGGCGAAAACATGCTTTCCGGCGCGCGCGCTGTCCAGCATGACATCCAGCCGGTGGCGAGGCGGTGTGCAGATGCAGACCGCGTCCACGGCGGGCAGCAGGTCCTGGTGGTGGGTATACGCCTTGACGCCGAGTTGTTCGGCCAGGGCGGTGGCCTTTTCCTGGAGCACGTCGCACACTCCCACCAGTTCCACTTGCTGCAGTTCGGTGAAGCGTTTGGCGTGATAGCCTCCCATGCCGCCACAGCCGATGATTCCCAGTCTAACCATGATGGCTCCTTCTATGATGCAATCGCGTGATGGCCTGCACTCTGCCCCTCACCCTCATCCGCCCCTACGGGGCGGATGAGGGTGAGGGGCCGCTTAGAACGCAAGTTAGCCGTTGGCGTAGATTTTGCGCGTGCGGTTCTGGTTGGGCAGGGTGATGCGCTGGCCGGTCAAGACGCTCTCGATTCCGGCGAACCCGACCTCGTGCACTGCCGCAAACTGGGCGTTCGTGCAGTGAGGGAGCGGTCCCCCGTCCAGGTATTGCGCGATCTGGTCATACGCCACCTTGAACACGCTGGCGTTTTCCGGGATGTTCAGCTTCTCCAGGTCAATGGGATTGCCCTTCTTGTCCCACACAGCGGGCGGGATATAAATGCCCGCGCGCGCGCCACCTTCTGTGCCCAGCACCTCGGCATAGAAACCGCCGAAACTGGCATCCGCGCCTATCTGCGTGCCGATGACTCCGTTGGGAAACTCGATGATCATCGAGTCCAGGGCAGGCTCTGGCTCATAGCCATCGGGGACCGCCTGCTCGGGTACGCGCCCACGGGCATAGACGGCCACGGGGTCATATCCGGCGAACTGGCAGATCAGATCGGTGGTGTGGCTGGCGAAGGAGAGGAACGCGTGACCGCAATAGCCGACCACCTGACGCACCTCGCCCACCAGGCCCTCGGCGACCAGTTCTTGCAGGCGCAACACGTGGGGTGCCCAATGTCGGGAGTAGGAAACGGTAATGGGCACGCCGACGGCCTGGGCGGCGGCCAGTATGGTGTCCATTTCTTGCAGGGAACAGGTGGCGGGCTTTTCCAAGAAGATGGCACGCGGTCCGCCTGCCTGGCCCGCTGCTGCGATCACGTTCATCGTCACCGGGAAGTGGTAGGGGCCGCGCACGCAAACGGCCACGATGTCCAATTGCTCGGCGGCTAGCATGGCCTGATCGCTGTCGTAATACTTGAGCGAGTCGGGGAACGCGCTGCCCCACGTCTGGCGAAAGCGCTCCCGAGCTTGCTCGGAAAGATCGGCGACAGCGACCAGTTCGACTTGGTCGCTATAGCGAATACCACCCACGTGGCAATAGGGGAAGGGAGCTTGCGGATTGGCATACATGGCGGCGATACTGCCAAGGCCAATTACTCCGACGCGATACATTGTCAGTCCTTTCGTGGCGTACTGGCCAAGCGGAAAGTCATGGGCCTTCGAAGCATAACCATATACTCTGTGTGTTGTTACACCCGAACGGGCGGGTGATGATCCTATCTTAGGCGAGTTGAGGCGGTTGGCAAATGGAATATGGCAGATAACCGAACCGCCGTCATCCGTGGCCAATGGCGCCAAGACAACCAAATGCTAGTACCATTAGCCAAGATGGCGGCGGTCCAATTCAGTGGCTACTACTGCGCCAGGTTCCGACGTACGGGGATGTGCGTCGGAACCTGGAAGATAGCGGGGTAGTGTTACTGGGTGGCGGTGACGCCGCCATCCACAAAGATATTCTGCCCTGTGATAAAGGAGGAAGCGTCGGACGCGAGGAATACGGCGATCCCGGCCAGGTCGCGGGTTTCACAGACGCGGCCCAGCGGGATACGCTCCACCAGCGCGTTGTAGAACGCTGGATCATTCAGGTACGACTCGACCAGGGGCGTGCGGGTAAACGTGGGGGCTATCCCGTTGACCCGGATGCCGTATTTGGCCCATTCGGAGGCCAGTTGCTTGATGAGGATGCCCAGGCCGCCCTTACTGGCGCAATAGGCGGCATAGCCCCGACGGATGCCCAGGCCGCTGCGTACAGAGGTGACGTGGACGATGCTGCCGCCGATCTGGTTGGCGATCATAGAGCGGGCCGCCGCCTGAGAGAGGAAAAAGGCTCCCCGCAGGTTTACAGAGAGCACGAAATCCCACGCTTCGGGCGTCATTTCCTCGGCGGTCTGCTCGATGTGCGTGCCTGCTGCGTTGATCATGGCGTGCAGCGGGCCAAGCTGTGCCTCGACGGCGGCCACCGTCTCTTGCAGGGAGGCGGCGTCCATCAGGTTCAGGGGCAAGCCCACCGCCTTGCCTCCCCTATCGATGATCTTCTGCGCGGCTGCTTCGGGGTCCTCTTTGGCAAGCCCGGCCACGGCCACGCTGGCCCCGCATCCGGCGATGGCAGCAGCCATCTCTCCGCCGATAGCCCCTGTTCCACCGGCCACCAGCACTACTTTGCCACTCAGATCAAACATTCCGGCGTATTCCTCGGCAAGCATGATATCCTCCCTTGAAGTGAATGGTCTCTGCTCGGTCATGGAACGCGGGTCATGCGTCGATAGGGACGCCTGCCGCATGGAAAGCGTTTTCAATCGTGCGGTAGGCCAGCTCCGCGTGGGCCAGGGGGTCATAATCGGGGCGGCGCTGTACCATCACGCTCACCTCGGCCACGATAAAGCCCTGATAGCCAGCGGCCTGCATGGCCTTCATATAGTGCACGAAATCAAAGGGGCCTTCGCCCGGCGTGAGGAACTCGTGCTTGGGCCAGATCCCGCGCTGGTCTTTGACGTGGGTATGCACCGAGTAGGGAGCCAACAAGGGCACCGAGTCGTCAATAGATACGCCCATCACGTCCATATGGCTGATATCGAAATTGAGTTTGACGGCGGGATGGTTCACCTGATCGAGCAGCCAGGTAACTTTGTCCGGCAGGTCCATCGCCGTGCCGCAATGCGGCTCGATGGCAAAGATGACGTTACGCGCCGCGGCGTAATCGCCCAGAGCGCGGACCCGCTCGGCCAGCAGCTCGCGCCGAGGCTCCCAGTCGTCGGGCCTGCCGCCCACGAGGCTGGCCATGATGGCCGGTTGGCCCTCCTGCACCATCTCGGCGGCCAGGTCAATGCTATCGCGCAAACGCTTGAGGTTGGTCGCGTTCTGGTCTTCGTCCAGTTCGACCATTGAGGTGTGCCCTGCAACAGCCGACAGAATCAGGTGGTTCTCGTCCAGCAGGCGGCTGATGGTGCGCTTGCGTTCGTCGGTCAGAGAGTACAGTTCGGTATTCCAGCCAGGGGTAACGGCCAGTTCCACGCCCTGATAGCCGGTCTTGGCGAGAAATGGCAGCGACTCCTCCGGGGGAACCTGGGGCATGCCCCACAAGCTATAGCCGATACGCATGATGTAGCCTCCTCGTGCTTGAATGAATGGGTGTTAGGGTAGACCAAACAGTGTGCGGGCGTTCTGATAGCAGATCTTTTCCAGGTCGGCGTCGCTGATGCCCCGCTGGCGCAGGCCGTCTACCAGGCCAGCGTAGCTGCGGGGCGGGCGCGGCCTGGTGGGGGCGCGCCCCACGTCAAACCCCTCGGCGGCGTCCGAGCCGAACAGGATTTTATCTGCTCCCAGGGCCGCCACGCCGACCTCGACGATATACGGCTCCATGTACGTGGTATCCAGAAAAACGTTGTCATAGCGCCGGGCGAGGGTAATCGCCTCTGTGCGCAGGTGGGCCAGGATCAGGGGCACGTCGGGAAAAGCGCGGATCAGCGGCTCGTAGCGGGCTGCTGACATGGACGTGCCGTCGTTGTCGGTATGGGTGAGGATGGGCCAGCCGTGTTGCCGGGCGCAAGCGAAAATCGGCTCTAACGCGGCCTGCTCCACGGCATAGTGATCGAGCACGGGGTGAATCTTGATCCCGCGAAAGCCATACTCGACAGCCGTCTGCTCGTCCTGCTGCCAGGCGGGGTCGTGCGGGTTGATCCACCACATGCCCCCCAGCCGGTCGCCATATTTCTTGACCATCTCCACGGCTTCCGCCGTGCCATATGCCTGCCCGATGGTGGTCGCCGACGCGGAGGAAACGAGCATAAAGCTGGCTCCCTGCTGGTCGAGGATGTAGCACAGGTCTTCAGGCGTAAACGCCTCGCCCACGACGCCGGGCAAATGCCCGATGTGGGTGTGACAGTCGATCAAAGGAATGTCCAGGCGTGTCATGAGACCCTCCCGTTTGCTCAGTGGTAGGGAGACGGGGCATCCTTGTATTTCTCGGCCCAGTCTAGTTCTTCCAGTGCCTTGATTAGCGGCGGATGGTTCTCGCGCATGACCTCTAGCATGTCCATGATGGGCAGATGATGGGGGCAACGCTGCTCGCACAGCCCGCAGTTGTCGCAGGCTTGCAGCCTGGCGAGGCGGCGACGGAAATGCTCCGCCGCGCTGCGCTTGGCCCAATCTGCCCAGGGATAGGTCAGAAACCCTTCCAGGCCAAGCGTCAGGTAGTGATTGTACCACACATCATGGTGGAGGAACCCCGAGATATACAGGCCCTTGGGGCAAGGCCCGCACAGTTCGTCGCAGATGCGACAGGTTTCGTGCTCTAGCTTTTGCCGCCATTGCTCTATTTCGATCTCTTGTTCCGGCGTCAAGCCTCCAGCCGCAGCGTTGACCTGGGCCACGTCTAGCTCGACGTGTTCCAGCGATGCGACCCCCGCCCCGATGGTGTGAATCGGTTGCTGCACCAGCCAGGGGAGGGCGATGTGCGCGGGGATGGTTCCGGCGGAGAAGGGCTTCATTACCGCCAACCCTACGTCCTGCTTTTGGGCCGCTGGGATCATGTCATCGAACGCTTCCCGCCGGACGATGTTGATGGGGAACATTACCACGTCTACCACGCCCGTCTCGATGCCCGCCGTGAGCACGCTCAGGTCGCCGTGGCCCGACAGGCCGACGTAGCCGACCTTGCCCTGCTCGCGGGCGCGCAGCAACCCTTCCATGCTGCCCCCGGGGCCCAGGTGTTGCTGCAACATTTCGTGTGTGTAGGCGCGCAAGAGATAGACGTCTATGTAATCGGTCTGGAATTCTTGCAGGTCTTCTTCGACCCGCTGGATTGCTCTATCGGCGGTGGTTTCGTGCGTCTTGCTGACGATGACGCATTGGTCACGGTGTGCCTTGAGCAGCGGGCGCAGCTTGAAGCTGCTGTCGCCATAGCGTCCATCAAAATAGTTGACGCCCAGCTCAAAGGCGCGCTGGTAAATGCGCTCTCCTACGGATCGTTCCAGAGATGCCAGGTATCCGCCGCCTATACCGAGCACCGAAACCCGTAGCCCTGTTCTACCCAGACGACGATATTCCATGTTATCCCTCGTGACGTGTCGATTATGCAGATTACGATGTGTGCGCCAGTATCGCGTGCTAGATTTTCCAGTGCTCGTTGATAGGGGTTTCGTATGCGTTGGCCTGCTCCGTCTCGATCTCGTCCAACGTGACCGGGCGGTTGATCGTGCCGGACTCGAACGCGGCATAGCACAGAGCCACAGCCTTGCGGCCCATCAGGCCGTCTACTTCGGGCTGTCTGCCGGTCAGCACACACTCGGCGAACTCGTGATACTCGATAGCCAGCAACTTGCGGTCTGCGTTGGGGAAGGGCATCTGATAGGACCCCATCCGTTCTGCCCCAAAGAGTTTGGCGGTAATCTCGTCCAGGTGGAAATCAGGCACCAGGCCGAGCAGGGCTTCGCCGGTGACTTCGGGCTGACCATCCATGTACAGCTTGGGGGGAGTGCCACTGCGCGCCCCGCCGGGGATCATGCTGCCCTGGCTGCCATAGATGGCGTGCGCTCCCATGCCCTTGCCGTGCCCGGCGCAGAACGACGTCCACTGGCCGATTGTGCCGCTCTCAAACTGGATGACGGACACCAGGGTATCTTCGGCTGTCGCCTGGATGGAATCGGGCATTTCGGCGTACCATTCCTGGTAGAACGGGGAAAGGTTGGAAGAGCCACCGGGCTTGTAGCGCACCGGCTCCCACTGGGCGGTACGCGCGTATACCTCGTTGGCGTACCCCAGGTAATACTGCATGACGTCCGAGTTATGGACGCCTGCGTCGAGGAGGATGCCGCCCAGCCATTTGTCATGACGCCAGGGGAGAATGATGATCTGGTTGCCAGAGCCAGCGCTGACATCAAACAGCATGTACGGGTTGCCGATGGCTCCGGTGTCGAGCAACGCCTTGGTCAGCCGCAGCATGGGGTCGCGGCGATAGTTCTCGGCCACACTGAGCAGCTTGCCGGAGCGCCGCTGCGCCTCCAGGATGAGGTTGCAGGCGCGCATGGTGATGCCCAAGGGCTTTTCGCTCAGCACGTGCAGCCCCAGGTCAAAGGCGGCGCAGATTACCTTGTGGTGCGAACCGGCGTCTGTGGTGACGTCCACGGCTTGCAGGTCGGGCAACTCGGCCACCATTTGGGCCATGTCCTGGAAGACCAGCGGCCGTCGTCCCAGCAAACGTTCAGCGTCGTCAGCCCGGTGCTCGGCGTTGTCCCGACGCAAATCACACACAGCGACCAGCTCCACGTTGGAGACCTTTTCGTCTTGCAGTTCCTTCAACCCAAGGAGATGGCGCCCGCCCATCCCCCCGCAACCGACGATTGCCAATTGGATCTTGTCCATGTGCGCCCCCTATGGAAAAGTGTGTTGTCCGCTAGCGATGCGCTCCACAGGGACCGACACGCGTGTGTCGTTCTTCCCAGCTGCTACAGGAGCCTACCGGCGGAGCGATTGGCTGCATTATGGAGTATTGGGCCAGGATGTCAAGCGCGGAATGGGGGCGCGGTCTGGCGGGCGCACCTGACATGCATTGACGCTTGAAATTGGCTGTGATATGATGCAATCGTCACGAAACGAGGTACACCCCCGCTGTTGTGCTGGTTGCAGCCGACCATCGCCCCGCCTCATGCAAACCGGCCTCTACATAATATGCACCCTGGTTTCTCGCCGTCGGTCTGGCGTTGACTGTTGTGTTTACGCTCCTCGCCGCTTCGCCTCAAGGTTAGCTTGCTGCCTGGATGGCGCTG
>JAAYXX010000442.1 GCA_012515695.1 Chloroflexota bacterium | reverse complement strand
TTGGTTCTGCCACCAGATTTCCCCCTCGGTGGCGCGGTTCACGTGGACGATGGTCCCCAGGAGGCTGCTCTTGCCCGCGCCATTCGGCCCCAGCAGCGCTACGATTTCGCCAGGCTCCACCGTCAGGGAGGCGGCGCGCACCGCCTGAATGTGCCCGTAATGGACGCTGACCCCTTCTACCTTGAGCATCTAGTCTCTCTCCGTTCCCAGATAGGCGGCAACGACAGCGGGATCGCGGCGCACCTGATCGGGAGTACCCTGTGCCAGCCGTTGCCCGTGGTTCAGCACGACCACCCAATCGGCCAGCCGCATAACCAGTTCCATATCATGCTCGACCAGGACGATGGTAATGCCCATCTGCTGAATGCGGAGGATCAGATCGGCCAGGTCGTTCTTTTCCAGCCGGTTCAACCCGGCGGCAGGCTCGTCCAGCAGGAGAACGGTGGGGTTGCTGGCGAGTGCGCGGCCCATCGCCAGCAGGCGCTGCTGCCCAAAGGGGAGGCTACCGGCCAACTGGTCGGCTTTGGTGCCCAGCCCCACCAGGTTGAGATAGCGCATCGCGTCGAGGTAGACGTCCTCTTCTTCGCGGCGCAGGGAGGGCAGGCGCAAAGCAGTGTGCAACAGCCCGCATTGGCCCCGCAGATGACAGCCGACCATTACGTTCTCCAGCACGGTCATCTGGTCAAAGATATGCGCTTGCTGAAACGTGCGGGCGATGCCCATGCGGACGCGGTCGTGGGTGGGGCGGCCATTCAGCCGCTTGCCCCGAAAGCGCACCTGTCCGCCCCCGGCGGGTAGGGTGCCCGCCACGATATTCAGCAGGGTAGTCTTGCCTGCGCCATTCGGCCCGATCAGGGCCAGAATTTGCCGCTCGTAGACGTTGAACGAAACGCCGTCCAGCGCCCGCACGCCGCCAAACGCAATGCTAATCTGGTCAACTTCCATGATGAGCAGGGGTTCGTCCATCGTCAGGGCCTCCGCCAGAGGGCGCGCAACCGTCGGCGCAGCGTCTCCGAGTCTAGCAAACGTCGCCACGCCCGCACCAGCGCCACCGTCAAGCCGTCGGGCATAAAGATCATGATGACCACCAGCAGCGCGCCATAGGCGATGATCTGGTACTCGCCAGAGCCGTAACTGCTGAACAGGGGGACGACCTCGCGCAGGGCCATCGTCAGCAGGATGACGGCAGCGGTTCCGAATGGCGCGCCCCAAATGCTTGCCAGCCCGCCGACGGCCACCATCAATACCAGCCTGACAGATACGTTAAAATCGAACGCGTTGGGGCTGATAAAGATGATATAGTGGGCGTACAGGCTGCCCGCCACGCTGGCATAGATGGCGCTAATCACCAGGGTGATGAGCTTGTAGCGGCCAGTGTCCACCCCCAGGCTTTGGGCGGCGGGTTCGCTGTCGTGAATGGCGCGCAGTGCCCGGCCAAAGCGCGAGCGGATCAGGTTCAGGGCGACGATCAGGCCAATGAGCGTCATGCCCCAGGCCAGGTAATAGTAGGCGAGGTCGCTCTTGATGGGGGTAGCGCCCAGCATAAAGCGCGGAATGCCGGGCAGGCCCGTGGGGCCGCCTGTGTAGGCTCGCCACTCGTTCATCACGATGGTGACGATGGCGCCAAAGGCCAGCGTGCCCATCGCCAGGTAGTGGCTCCGCAGCCGGAACATGGGCATGCCGATGAGATAGGCCACGGCGGCGGTGAGCAGCGCAGCGGCCAGCAGAGCGATCCACGGCGACCAACCAAAGCGGACGGTCAGGATGCCAGAGCCATAGGCCCCCAGTCCAAAGAAAGCCGCTTGCCCCAGGGAGATTTGCCCCGCGTAGCCCATCAGCAGGCACAGGCCGATGGTGACCAGGGAATAGATGCCGATCAGAACCATGTTGCTCAGGGCGTAGGGCGTTCTGACCCAAAGCGGCAGGGTGCCGATAAAGGCTATAAAGGCCAGCAAACCGATCAGGTTGCTGCGTGTCCAGGATTTGGATACGCTCCGTATGCTCATGGACCTCCCCCAGAGCTTGATCTGCGCGTTAGCAGAGCGGCGAGTTGCACAGGGTGGCGCTCATCTGCTCTTGGCCTGGGCCTTGCGCTGCGCCGCTTTTTTCCCCAGCACTTCTTTGATGGATATGGTGCGAGCCAGCAGGATGATGAACAGCGTCAGGAATGCGACGGCGTCTTTGATGCCGGAAGATATAAAGCCAGACGTAAAGGATTCGAGCACGCCCAGCGCCAGCCCGCCGATCACTGCCGCGGGCATGTTCGTCAGCCCCCCCATGATGGCGGCCACAAACCCCTTCAGGCCCAGCGTCAGGCCCATGCCATAGTCCACGAGGGTGAGGGGGGCGATCACAATGCCGCCGATGGCCCCCAGCGCCGCCCCCAGCGCGTAGGACAGCAGGGACATCAATTGGGGATTGATGCCCAGCAGTTCGGAGGCGCGGCGGTTGATGGAGCAGGCCCGCACCGCCTTGCCCAGCAGGGTGAACTCGAAAAAGAGATATAGCAGGAGCAACACCACTCCGGCTGTGCCCATAATCCAGAGTCGCTGTCGGCTCAGGATAGCGCCCATGACGTTCAGGGGCGCGCCGGGCGAGAATTCGGGCAGGCTGCGCGGCGTGGTGCCCCAGAGAAGGAGCGCCAGCCCACGCAGGGCGATGGCCGTGCCGATGGTAATGATGATCAGGCTGACTTCTGGGGCGTGACGCGCCGGGTGGATGGTTAGCCGTTGGATGAGCATGCCCAGCAGCACTACGCCCAGCACCGACCCGACAAAGGCGACGCCGACGGGAACGTCTAGCCCGACCAGGGCCACGGCGAACATGGCGCCGAGCATGACAAACTCGCCTTGCGCCAGATTGACGACGCCAGTTACGTTGTAGATGGTTATCAAGCCCAGGGCAATCAGGACATAGATGCTGCCTGTGCTCAATCCTGACAACACGAACTGCAAGTAATCGCTTAGGCCATAGTCGGGCATGCTGATCTCACTACCATTTCTTCGGTGGGAAATGCTCCCGTTCGCCGTTAGTACGAGTTTTGACAAAATAGCTCGGTAACAGCCATCGCGATGGGCGGTTGAAACCGCGGCAACCGTTGCATCGCCAGCTTGCTGGCGCCGCTATACATGGCGCGCCCACCTTCGTGGGCTACAGTCGCCCTTCGTGGACTCGTTTCCCAGCCGCCGAAGGGCGGCTTCGCAACGGTTGGTGCAGTTTCAACTGCCTACAAGATGGCGCGGCCTGCGGGCTGATTGGGTTGCGCTTTACCATTCTTCCTGTGGGAAATAGACCCATTTGCCATCGACGATACGCACCAGCACGACGTCTTCCGTGCTCAACCCTACGTGGTCGTCGGGGCCAAAGTTGAACACGCCATCCACGCCGACAAACCCCTTGGTGTTCTCGATGCCATCGCGCATGCGCTGGCGCTGTTCTTCCAGCGACAGCCCCTCCGGGAAGGTTTCCAGCACGCGCAGCACGATTTGCAGCGAGTCCCAGGCGTGCGCCGCGAACTGGCTGGGGGGGTTCTTGACATACTTGGCATAGTCGCTAATGAACTGTTGCAGGACGGGCTTTTGAGGGTCGCTATCGGGCAGCGCGTCGGCAGCGACCAGTTTGCCTATGGGGAAAATCACCCCTTCGGCGTTCGACGCCCCCGACAGGTCGATGAAGGATTGCATCCCGATGCCCGAATTGTGCAGCAACGGCAGGTCTACACCTAGTTCGCGATACTGCTTGGTGAAAATGGCAGCGGCGGGGGGGATAGCGGTGACCAACACGGCCTGGGCGTCGCTGGCCTTGATCTTGGTAATCTGGGCCGTCATGTCGGTATCGGCGGCCTCGAACGTCTCTTCCAGGACGATCTCTATACCTTCGGCCCGGGCGGTCTCGCGAATGGCAGCTGCGCCGTCCTCGCCATAGGCGTTATTGACGTACAGGTTGTCGATTTTGGTCAGCCCCTTGGCCTTGGCATATTGCACCTGCCAGGGGGAGGTGTGTTCGTTGCTCTGGGCAACTTTGAATATCCATTGCCTTTCGCTGATGGGCTTGACGATTTCGCTGCTAGAGGCCATCGAAATCATGGGGATTTTGGCCTCCTGGACCACGGGGATCAGGGCCATACAGGGCGGGCTGGTGGATGGCCCCAGAAGCACGATGGCGTTTTCGCTCTCGATCAGCTTCCTGGCGACGGTGACAGCAATGTCGCCATTGCCTTCGGTGTCGTAGATCAGGATTTTGACGGGATGTACGACACCATCCGGGCCGGTGATGCCGCCCTGTTCGTCGAGTTGCTTCTGAATCATCACGGCGGCGTCGCGCTCTGGCTCTCCGAGAGAAGAGGCTGCGCCGGTGATAGAGGCCATGAACCCGATGTAGTAGGTCGAGCCTACGCCATCCGAAGGCGAGGAGGTGGTGGCAGTGGATTCCCCGCTACCACCACACGACGTGGCGGTTACGAAGATCAAAAAAACCAGGATCAAAGACAGGCTGCGTTTCATATAACTCCTTCCGGGTCGGTCCGTTAGCGCACCATCCAATGTTGATTTCAGGCAGCCCCCTGCCTGAACACCTCGCCACTGGCTGGTGTGCCATTCAAATGCATGACCGTCGGCGTCTGGTCCGGGCGATCCGTGTCCTGGCTTTGTGCCACTATCGCGAGAACTCTATCCCCTGAGAGAGCCTCCAGCAGCCTGCGTAGCACCTACAGATCGCGCGGTATAGGTTTTTTGACAACACGCCCGCTCAATTCGGCAAGCCGCCGATAGCCGGCGAGTATGTTGCTACGAGCTATGATAGCATAGGCGAGCGTGGGTGTCAATTTGTATTGCGCCCATAATAAAAAAGCCCTCGGGCTGTGATGCCCGAGGGCCTGGCTTCAGCGAATGAACCACGATGGCACCCTATCGTGGAGAGCGAATCGTTACTTGAGGCCGCCGATGGCGTGGTTGAGATCTGCGGCGTTGCGGAATTCCTGATCCTTGGGTAGCTGGTTTAGCAGGTCTACGACCTCATTCGGAGCGCCATGCTGCCTGGCATAGTCGGCCACCTGCTGCGAATTCGCTGGATAGTCGATCCCGCCCAGATAAGACTGCACTTCACCCGTGCTGACACCAGCCGTACGTCGTCCTTGAGACATT
>JAAYXX010000441.1 GCA_012515695.1 Chloroflexota bacterium | reverse complement strand
GCCGGGCCAACAGCAGCAGTTCCACGCGCCCCCCCGTCGGGAGCTTGGTCGCGTAGAGTCGCGCAGGGATGACGCGGGTTTCGTTAACGACCAGCAGGTCGCCGGGCCGCAGGTATGCGGTAATGTCGTGAAAGATGCGATGCTCTATAGTGTCCGCCTCGCGATTCAACACCAGCAGCCGGGAGCTATCACGCGGCTCTACAGGCGTCTGGGCAATCAGTTCTGGCGGCAAGTTGTAATCGAATTCTTGTGTCAGCAATGCTCTATGGTATCCTTCGTTGTTCCAGTTGTTGCGTAGACAGTTGGTAACTGGACCGCCGGCTTTCAGCGTGATATCAAGCCGCCAAGGATGGCGGCGGTCCCTTATTGATCCCTGCTTATCTGCGTAGGATGCGCAGGATCACGTTCAGCAGGATGGTCAGCAGCAGGCTGAGCAGGAGCGAGGTCGCCAGGGGGAACGAGCAGGACCAGTTTTCGCGCTGGATGTGGATGTCGCCCGGCAGCTTGCCCAGGAACGGGATTTTGCCGCCGAACACCAGAACCAGCCCCACTACAACAATCAGCCCGCCGACGATCAACAGGATGCGTCCCAGAGCTTCCATGCCTGTCATATTGCTGTGTTGCCTTTCCGTGCGTTTGTGCTATGCCCCGTTCATGCGTCACCAGCAGGGCGCGCGTGGGTCGCGGCCTCCCGATCCAGCGCTTCCCATTCGCTGTAGATGCAGCCGCAAAAGCGCTGTTTATACAGGCCGTATTCCTCGGCCAGGCGGTGATGCTCGGCAAAGCCCTGCCGGAAATTCTCGAAATAGAACGCGACGCCATGCTGCTGGGCCAGTTCCTCCCCGATGGCGCGAATCAAGCGCTGGTCCTGGTAAGGGCTGATGAGCAGGGTGGTTGTGAATGCGTCGTACCCCTCGCGGGCAGCGGCCTGCGCTGCGCTCTCGAGCCGCATTCGGTAGCAGATGGCGCACCGCTCGCGAAAGCGTTCGCGCCCCGCCACGGCCCGCAAAAAGGCGGGCATGGCATAGCCCTGCTCCCACAACACCGGCAATTGCACCTGTTCGGCGAACTGGGCCAGCGTCTCGCGCCGTCGCTCGTGCTCGCTAAAGGGGTGGATGTTGGGGTTGAACCAGTAGCCTGTTACTTGCCATTGCTCCTGGCGCAAGCGCTGCACCGTATAGGTGGCGCAGGGGCCGCAGCAAATGTGCAGCAAAATCCGCTTGCCGCGCCCTGGCGCCATCTCCTCAGCCGGTTTCTGCTCCGGCGCGGGCACGCGCGCGGCATACGGCAAACGGATGGTGAGAGGCTCTTCGCTGACCAGCTCGGCCTTGCCTGCGGCCAGCAGCTTGCGCGCTTTATCCTCCGAACAGGGAGACAACCGATTCCCCTGGTTATCCAGGACTACTGCGTTTCGCATCAGAACAGATTTCCCTGCTCCGGCTTGGGGGTGTAGGGGCGCCCGCAATGCTCATAGGCGCGGCGGGTTGCCATGCGCCCGCGAGGCGTGCGCTCGATAAACCCCAATTGGATCAGATATGGCTCGTACACGTCCATAATCGTATCCGCGTCCTCGTTCAGCGCGGCGGCGATGGTTTCCAAGCCCACCGGGCCGCCGTCAAACTTGTCTATCATGGTCTCTAGTACGCGCCGGTCTGAACTATCCAGGCCGAGGCTGTCCACCTCCAACATGGATAGCGCGCGCTGGGCCGTAGCCCCATCAATGGCCCCGTCGCTTCGCACCTGGGCGTAATCGCGCACCCGCTTGAGCAGCCGGTTGGCGACGCGGGGCGTTCCGCGTGAGCGGCTGGCGATTTCCAGCACGCCCTGGTCGTCAATGGGCACGCCCAGGATAGACGCCGAGCGCCGCACGATATCCTCCATTGCCTGCTGGCTGTAAAAGTCCAGGCGATACACCACGCCAAAGCGCGCGCGCAGGGGGGAGGTCATCATGGCGATGCGAGTCGTAGCGCCGATCAGGGTGAAATGGGGCAGGTTCAGGCGAATGATGCGCGCAGCGGGGCCTTTGCCGATGACGATATCCAGGGCATAGTCCTCCATCGCCGGGTAGAGCACTTCTTCCACCGCCCGGCTCAGGCGATGCACCTCGTCAATGAACAGGATGTCCCCCTGGCGCAGGTTGGTCAGGATGGCGGCCAG